>DASWHH010000490.1:0-4423 GCA_036398295.1 bacterium | reverse complement strand
CCCAACCCCAGGTACAACGGTGGCCGCACACCCAAGAATGAAGGGCACTCAGATCCGCGACCTCTTGATTTTCACAGCGGATACACCGAATTTCAACGACGGCTGGCCGAATCGGTGAACTCCTATCTCGGCGTACCGTATCGCTGGGGCGGAACCACTCGCAGCGGGATGGACTGCTCCGGGTTTGTCAGCACGGTTTATCTCAACGTCAGTGGTTTGAAGCTTCCTCGCAAAGCGCGCTCAATGTATAAATTGGGCCGCGGGATAGACGAACGCAACCTGCTGTTAGGAGATTTGGTGTTTTTCGAGCGCATCGAAAACGATGGTATTTCGCATGTCGGAATTTATCTCAAAGGTCGCGAGTTCGCCCACGCCAGTACCAGCGACGGCGTGACTGTTTCAACTCTCGACGATGATTACTATCGCAGCCGGTTTGTAGGCGCTCGGCGAATTTACAATTATTGAGAATTGCAACCGGAGGGTTTATGTCCAACATTGATATCCAAGCCATTCAACTTTATTTGCAGCAGCAAAACCTCGACGGCTGGTTGATTTTTGATTTTCGTGGGCAGAATTATATCGCGGCGGCCTTTTTTGAAATGCCGGAGAACGCCTTACTCACACGCCGCTGGTTTTATTTCATCCCCAAAAACGGTGAACCGGCTTTGCTCGTTCACAGGATTGAGCGCACCAATTTCCCGAAACCGCCGCGCAAGTTGGAGACCTATGTTGGCTGGCAGGAACTGCTAAGCAAACTCGGCGCCATCGTCAAGGGTTGTCGAACCATTGCCATGGAATATTCTCCCCAGTGTGCCATCCCCTACGTCTCCTGTGTGGACGCCGGTACGTTTGAAATGGTGCGCGGCCTCGGACTGGATGTCGTTACCTCGGCAAACCTCGTTCAGTATTTTCAGAGCCGTTGGTCAGGCGAACAGGTAGAATCGCATACTCGAGCCGTAAAAAACCTTGACCGTATAAAGAACGACGCATTCGCCCTGATCCGGGAGCGTATCCAGGCCAAGCAGTCTATCAATGAGTACGAAGTACAGCTATTCATCCTTGAGGAATTTAGAAAATCAAACATGATCAGCGAGGAACCGCCCATCGTTGCCGTAAACGCCAATGCCAGCAATCCCCACTATGCGCCTTCTGCCAGTCGCTTCAGCCCGATAAATAATAACGATACCGTGCTAATCGACTTATTCAGTAAAGAAAAAACGCCCAACGCAGTTTACGGGGACATCACCTGGGTGGGATATGTGGGCAAGACTGTGCCGCAAAAGCAGCAGCAGGTGTTTCAAATACTGGTGAATGCGCGCGAGAGCGCTCTGCGATTCCTTGCTGACGCGGCGGCTCAACGTAAAACTAGTCAAGGGTGGCAGGTGGATAAGAACGTGCGAGATTTGATTACCAGCGCCGGTTATGGCGATTACTTTTTTCATCGCACCGGCCATAGTCTGGATACTCACATTCACGGCAATGGTGTGAACATCGATAGCCTGGAAACTCAGGATCAGCGGGACATCATTCCCGGAGTAGGATTCACCATCGAGCCGGGGATTTATTTGGAGGAGTTTGGCCTCCGTACAGAAATCAATGTGTATTATTCCGAACAAGGTCCTCAGGTTTTTTCTCCCCGACAAAACGAAATCATCGCCATTCTAAAGTAATAAGCCCACGCGCCTTTTTGAGCAGCATTCACAATTGGGTGGCCAGCGGTCCGTTGTCAGTTGACAGCAAAAATCCCGGGATGCGAACGGTTTGAGGTTCGGAAACTAATACCATGAGTCTGAAAAAGGGCGACCAGTTAAAATTAAAAATTGAGACTCTGGCGTTCGGCGGCCGCGGGGTGGCCAGAGCCGACGGCATGGTGATTTTTGTTGATGGCGCCCTGCCGGGACAACAAGTCGTAGCCCGAATTGTTCGCGCACGGAAAGCTTATGCCGAAGCGCGGCGAACCGCAATTTTGGAGGAATCTCCTGAAAAGGTCACCGCGCGCTGTCCCCATTTCGGCGACTGCGGCGGCTGTTTGTTTCAGAATCTCGACTATGCGGCTCAACTAAAATACAAACGGCTGCAGGTGATAGAGTCTTTGCAGCACCTTGGCGGATTTGAACATCCGTCGGTTCTCGAGGCTCTGGCCTCGCCCGAGCAATTTTATTATCGCAACAAAATGGAGTTTTCCTTCGGCGATCAGCGCTGGCTTCCACGTGCCGAGATTGGGCAACCGTCGCTGAGCAAGCCTAAGAACTTCGCGCTCGGTCTACATGCCCGGGGAAGGTTTGATAAAATTTTGGATCTGGAGGAGTGCTATTTGCAGTCCGCGCAGAGTATGGAAATTGTTAAGTTCGCTCGCGAAGAAGTCTTACAGAGCGGCATCCCGCCGTACAGCACCCGTGACCATTCCGGTTTCTGGAGACATCTGGTGATCCGTGAGGGGAAAAATACCGGCGACACGATGGTAAACATCGTGACTGCGGCGGGAGAAGAATTTTACGATGACCTCGAGAAAATTGGGAGGCGTCTTTCACAGAAGTTTCCGGCGGTCACAACCATCGTCCACAACATCAATCGCCGTAAGGCGCAGGTGGCATTCGGCGACGACGAACGGGTTTTGTTTGGCCAGGGAGTTATCAAGGAAAGAATCGGACATCGAGTGTTTCAAATTTCTGCCAATTCATTTTTTCAAACCAACAGCAACGGCGCGAAGGTCCTGTACGACAAAGTCATTGAGTTTGCTGACCTCCAGGCGCAGGAATTGGTTTATGATTTATACGCCGGCGCCGGGACGATTTCACTTTATGTTGCCGATCGCGTGCAACAGGTGATCGCGTTTGAAATGGTTGAAGCGGCGGTGAGGGATGCCGAGCGCAATCTTCTCCTTAACGGGGCGGAGAATTGTCGTTTCGTCGTTGGGGATTTGCGGAACACGCTTGCGGCCCATTCTGCTGAGCGACGGCCGGACACTATTATTATTGATCCGCCGCGTGCCGGGATGCATGCCGAGGTGGTGGAAGCAGTCCTGCAATTGCGTCCTCAGAAAATCGTTTATGTCTCCTGCAATCCGACCACCTTTGCCCGCGACGCCAAAATACTTTGCCAGGATCACTACACAGTAAAAGTCGTGCAGCCGGTTGACATGTTTCCGCACACGGCTCACATCGAGGTGGTGGGGCTGCTAATTTCGAATGAGGTCTAAGTCAAGTCTAATTCAAAGCAACCCACTCGAGATCCAAGAAGAAAGGTCGGCGATGAAATTGAAGCTCAAAATTAGCACCCAGCTTTTAGGACGCACCCTGGATTTTATTGAGAAGGTCGGGAACCTTTTGCCGCACCCGGCGAGTCTGTTCGCGCTGTTTGCCCTGAGTGTTGTGATCGTTTCCGGCATCGCCGCGCTATTTGAAATTTCGACGATACATCCAGGCACGGGACAGACTATTACGCCGGTAAGTCTGCTTTCTGGTGATGGTTTGCGGAGAATGACCACCGAAATGGTGCGCAATTTCACCAACTTCGCGCCGCTGGGAACCGTGCTGGTGGCGCTTCTTGGTATTGGTGTCGCCGAAGGCAGCGGCTTGATCAGCGCGATAATACGGCTGATGGTGTTATCGGCGCCGGCGAAGCTTTTGACATTCACGATAGTCTTGGCCGGCGTGCTCTCCAACATGGCATCGGAGATTGGCTACGTGTTGCTCGTGCCGTTGGGCGCGACCATCTTTCTCGCCGTCGGCCGTCATCCCATTGCCGGTCTGGCAGCGGCATTTGCCGGCGTGTCCGGGGGATACAGTGCGAATTTGTTGTTAGGAACAGTTGACCCGCTGCTTTCTGGCATATCCGAGGAGGCCGCAAAGATTATTGACCCTGCTTACCTGGTCAACCCGGCGTGTAACTACTATTTCATGTTTGTTTCCACCTTCGTGATTTCAATTGTAGGCACGATCGTTTCGGAAAAAATAGTTGAGCCGCGATTAGGAACCTACCATGGCGATGAAAAACCAGTGGCAATAGAGAGGTTGTCCAAGAATGAAAAACGGGGATTGCTATTCGCCGCCGTCGCCACTATCTTATTCACGATTTTATTGCTTTGGGCTGTGGTACCCGCCGACGGTGTGTTACGCGATCCTGAAACCGGTGATTTGCTGCACTCACCTTTTCTTCGTGGGATCGTCACTATTATTTTTTTCGCCGGAGCGGTGACCGGAATTGCCTACGGCATCGGCGCGCGCACCCTTCGCAATGATGCCGATGTCGCCAGGAGCATGGGCAAGGCGATGAGTACACTGGGGTTGTACATCGTATTGGTGTTCTTTGCCGCGCAATTTGTGGCATATTTCTCCTGGACTAATTTAGGGCTGATTATCGCGGTGAAGGGAGCGGAATTCTTGAAGGCCATCAACTTTCACGGTATTCCATTGATCATTAG
>DASWHH010000489.1:0-2518 GCA_036398295.1 bacterium | reverse complement strand
TTTTGGAATTGCAGACGCCGATATCGTCGGGCTTGCTTTTAACCTCTGTGGATCGTAGATTTGCGCCATGATTTTGACACCGGAGGACATCAGGCAAATCGTAACTGACCTCCCCAAGCGCCTGGAACCCATCCGCTCGTACATCCCGGCAGCTGTTTTGGTTATTTTTTTTGAGAAGGAGAATGACACGAACCTGGTTTACATTCGGCGCACACGGGGTATGTCAGTTCACGGTGGCCACATGGCTTTTCCAGGCGGCAAGATCGATCCCGAAGATGAGTCCAGCCGGGCGACCGCATCGCGTGAGGGCCGGGAGGAAATCGGCATCGACGCCCGTTCGTTGACCTATGTTGGCGACATGGGTTTTTTCGAAACACTCACCTCCGGCTATGACGCTGCGGCGCATGCCGTTTGGTCGGCGGAGCCATTGACCTACAAAATCAATCCGGTGGAAGTCGCCGAGGTAGTGGAGATCCCGGTCGAGCATCTGCTTTCACAATTTCGTCGGGATCTCGATTTTAACAATTATCATGAGCTCATGTACTTGAACTTTAACTATCAACCGGCCAACTCTTCGCAAGTCGCCAACCTCTGGGGGCTCACAGCACGCATCACTCACCTTTTTCTGCAAGGATTGCGAAAGTACCTTTCTTGCAAAATGTAGTTTAGCTCTGGATTTGATGGCCGATACCAATAAAGGGACCGTTTTCTCCAGTCTATGTGAAATTTTAAAATAACGTAAGAAATAAGATTGCTCTTGATTTTGCAGGCAAAAAACAGGACATTTATGCCTAATCTTCAGGGAGAAGAAGCACCATGGCTCAGAAAAAAAAATGGACGACCGTTCATTCAACTACCGAACAAATCAAAAGCCTACTAGATTCAAATCCTGAAA
Organism: bacterium; assembly: GCA_036398295.1. GTDB lineage: Bacteria > Zhuqueibacterota > Zhuqueibacteria > Oceanimicrobiales > Oceanimicrobiaceae > DASWHH01. Next base: position 1,623 of record DASWHH010000489.1, on the reverse strand, counting down.
ATGTCGAACGCTTTTTGGCGAGCCACCGTTACGGCAACATCGGCAACATGGTGGGCAGCATCGCGCACACCTTCAACAACGTTCTCGGCGGCATCCTCGGCTATTCGCAGCTTCTCAAGGAAGAGGTAGCAGATGACTCCGTTGCCTACCGACACGCCTGCGTGATTGAGAGCGCGGCAAAACGAGCCGCGAACCTGGTTTCACAAATCTACACCATTTCCAATCGTCAGGGCACCAACGATTTCCGCATCGTCGATCCACAAAAGTTGGTAGATGACGTGGTCGCCCTCATCAAGAGCTCATTTCCCCCCAACCTCACCATTCATAGCGCCTTTAACCATGCCAACGCACGGATTCGTGTGGATTATACCTCCATGTGCCAGGTGCTGCTCAATATCTGTCTGAACGCTCGCGACGCGATGCCTGAGGGCGGTGAGCTGACCATCACCACTTTTTTAACCGACAAAACCAAAAGCAAAGGCGAACCAGCAGAAAGACCTGGCGAGCAGATCGTTTTCAAAATCTCCGATACCGGAATGGGCATCTCCGAAGATGTGCTGCCCCACATTTTCGATGCCTTTTTCAGCACGCGCGAGACCAAAATCGCCGGCGGGTTGGGGCTCACCATCGCCAGAGCCATCGTCAAGGATCAAGGCGGCGACATCCATGTTGAAACGCACCTGGGAAAAGGGACGCTGGTCGCGGTGTGGCTACCAGCCGATCAAGCCCAGCCTGTGGTACAGGAAGTTTCTTCCAAACCGGAGGAACAAAACGGGCGGGAGCAGGTCATCATGGTGGTCGATGATGAGGAGGATATCCGCGATCTGGCCAAAAGCATTTTTGAACGCAAAGGCTACCGGGTTTTATTGGCTGATAGCGGTGACAGCGCCGTCCGGGTTTTTGAAGAGAACCACGATGACATTGGCCTGATCATCCTGGATGTGGCGATGCCGGGGTTGAGCACCGAGCAGGTTTACTGGCGCTTGAAAGAGCGCAACGGCAATGCCAAAATTATTTTAACCAGCGGCCACACTCGCTATTCTGCCAATCTGCAATTTCTCAAAGAAACCAGCGATCCTTTTCTACAAAAACCCTGGGACCTGCCGGAATTGGTGAACGAAGTCAAGCGACTGCTGCGCTAGGGTTTGCAGTTTCACCAATGTTTCGTTAAGAGCGAATAGACTGCGGCTGCCGTAAAATACGCCGCCAAGAATTCCATTGTTCTGTCGCTGATGCAGCCACAAGGTGACAACAATCTGGCCGTTCGCCAGTGCCCGCGCCACGAGGTAGTAGTCCGCTCCCTTGAAGAAAAGGTTTACGGCGGCTGGTGTTCGGATCGCTGGCCGGATCAGAGCCTCTTCGACCTTTACCTTCGCGATTGTGCCGGTCATCGACGCACGCTGGAATTGAAGTGGTCATGAGTAAGCCTCTTCAATTTATCAGGGAACAGTGAATTGGATGGCACTCGCCCTGGTTTCTTTATTTGTTATTATGCCTAATCAGGTTAAAAATGCGCAGGGAGCTAACACCAATGTCGATATGCCATTCGGTCTTGGAAAAGTAGAGCGATCTGATTTCTATCCTTTTGCCACCGTCCTTATGGCGATACTCATAGTCGGTTTT
>DASWHH010000488.1:0-4148 GCA_036398295.1 bacterium | reverse complement strand
GAGAGTTGAACCGTGCCCAGGCCTACCCGCAGGGTTTCGATGCTACAACCCTCTCCTAAGCTGGTCTTGAGCTTGTTGAGCAAAACAGTTTTGAGTCCGGTGTTGAGTTTGAAGGCACTCCAACCCTGCCAGACCAGAAAGGCAAAAAAGAAAGCCCAAAGGGCGACACGCACAATGATTTTGCGAAGCATGCTACGCAGACTCCAGCAGCGGTTGGGGTTTCAATTGCTCGCTGACCAGACCGAAACGGCGCTCGCGTTTTTGATATTCCCGAACCGCTTTGAAGAATTCCAGCCGGCGAAATTCTGGCCACAGTACGTCGGTGACGTAAATCTCTGTGTAGGCCAGTTGCCACAACAAAAAATTGCTGAGTCGTAATTCGCCGCTGGTGCGGATGAGAAGATCCGGATCGGGAATACAAGCGGTATACAAATGCTGGGCAAAAAGCTTTTCGTCTATTTTGTTTTTGTCGATTTTACCGGACATCGATTTGTGAACGATCCTCTTCACCGCTTCAACAATCTCTTGACGGCTGCTGTAACTGAGCGCTAAATTCAAAGTCAAACCGCTGTTGTTTTTTAGGAGGTCCATGGCGGCTTGCATGCCTCGTCGCGCTGGCAGGGGTAGGTCGTGCAGCTTGCCGATGGTCATCAGTCGCACGTTATTTTTATTAAGCTCATTGACCTCGGAACGGATCGTCTTCAAAAGCAGGCGCATGAGAGCGGTCACTTCGCCGACGGGCCGGTTCCAGTTTTCTGTAGAAAAGGTGTAGAGCGTGAGGTATTTGATGTTTATTTCGCCGCAAGCCTGTACGACTTCCCGCACCGAGTTGATTCCTTCACGGTGTCCTTCCACGCGCGGCAGGCTCTTACTGTGCGCCCACCGGCCGTTGCCATCCATGATGATGGCGACGTGGGCGGGCAAATTTCCGCATGCCAGTATTTGTTGCTTTAAAGTTTCTTCCTCCATGATACCTTTGCCTCATGTATGAGTTCGTAAAAGAACATTTAAATTAAGCGAAAATAGCCAGAAAGTCAACTCAATTTTGGAGAATTTGTTGAAGCGCTAAATTCTTTAATTTGACTATAAGTGTACACTTGAGCTCACAGCTTCATTTCAAAATGGTTCCCTCAAATTTTGGCTTGCTATTCGAGCGGCCCTTTTTTATAATCATTGCCGTGATAGCGTCGATTAAAAACAAATATCTTTATGAACTCTTAACTCTTGCGTCCAGCATTTTGTGGGGCTCCTCGTTCGTCGCTATTAAAATCGGGTTGAAGCACATAGACCCTTTGTGGTTTGTGCAACTGCGCATGTTCTCCGCTTTTGTGATTTTGTATCTTACGTTTAATCATCGAATTTATCTCAAGAAATACCTCGCGATGAAAAGCATCTGGCTACTGGGCGTCTTTCATGCGCTGGCCTATTGTCTGCAGTTTATGGGAATGCCCTTCATCTCCGCCAGCGCGGCTGCTTTTTATGTAAATTTGGCAGTGGTGTTTACGGCGGTGTTTTCCTTCTTTCTTCTCAAAGAGTATTTCGGTGGCGCCAAGATCATCGGATTGCTGCTGGCCACCGCCGGTATTTTCCTGCTCTCTACCAACGGTGACGTCATGCTTCTGGAAGACCAATCCATTTTGATGGGCTTCCTGGTGATAGTCAGCGGCATGTTCTGGGCGATGTATACGGTCATTAACAAGAAGATTCTCAGCGATCCCCAGATAGAGGTGTTGCCATTAACCGCGTCCGTCTTACTCATTTCTTCTATTCTGCTGTTGGTTCCGGCGACGATTTTGGGGACCTGGCCAACGCAATGGAGTCTGCACAGTGGCAGCATTTTGGCTTATACCATCGTGTTCTGCACCTTGTTGCCATTCTTGTTGTTTGCCAAGGGTTTGCGGGGAATTAGTCCCACCATATCAGCCACCATCTTGCTGACCGAGCCGATATTCGCCGTATTGTTCGCTTACCCGATTTTAGGCGAACTGTTCAAGTCATTTGAAGCGTTGGGTGCGGTTTTGATCTTCCTGGCGCTGGGCGTCATTTCGTTCAGTAAATAGTCGCTGCGATTTTGATTTCGATTTTGTGCTTGACAACTCATTCAAAAATCTTTACAATTGTAAGAATAAATCTTAGGAATGCGCTATGAAGAAATATTTTTTTAATTATGCTGTGATTGGCGCCATGTTGTTAGTGACCGCGGCGTTCACTCAAAACATGGATGAGGTTCGGCAGAATCTTTTCGGTGATGTCGATAAGCTTATGGTGCAGGCCCAGGCGGATCAGGCGCCGGTGCTCTCCCCGGAGAATTTCAAAATGGCTTCGATCAAGTACAACGAAGCCATGAAGGACTTTAAAGACGGCCGGCCGCTGAAGGATATCGAACGCAAAGTTGCGGAGGTGCAGCAGCGCTTGAGCCAGTGCATCGAGACCGCCAAGTTGGGGAAGTTTACGTTCACCTCATCCCTGAAGGCGCGTGAAGATGCGCTCAGCGCCAATGCCCCAGAATATGCCCAAACCGATTTTGAAAAGGCCGAAAGTGAGTTCATCGCCGCCACGAAGAAACTGGAGAAAGGCGATGTCAAAAATGCCAAGCGTACGATCCCTGAAATCGATCAGCTCTATCGTACCGCGGAATTGGTGGCCATCAAAGCCAGCATCATCGGCACCGTACGCAACCTAATTGAGGAGGCAAAAAAGGAGGAAGCCCACAAGTACACTCCCATCACCTTTGCCAACGCCCAGAAACTCTTGAATGAAGCCGAAGCCATATTGAACAGCAGCCGACGCTCCGAAACCAGCGCCAAGGAAAAAGCCGAAAATGCCGAGATCGAAGCCAAACATGCGATCTTTCTCACGCGCCAGATCAAACGCCTGCGTAAGAATCCCCAGGACTGGGAGAATTTCGTCCTGGAGCGCGAAATTTTGATTGAGCAGATCGGCAACGAGTTGGGTTTCAAGCCGCAATTCGATGAGGGGATGGACAATCCCCTAAGGCGCATCCACAAGATCACTCAAAATCTGTTAAAGGAGAAAAAAGAGCTGATGACCGAGGTGGATGAAAAAAATAGCGAGTTGCAGACACTGCGCGCTGAGCTGCAAAAATATAAAGAGAAAGAGCAAGGGCTGCAGGCTGAATTGCAGGAGAAACAATACCGGCTTGAGGTGAAGCGGCAGCGGGAAGAAAAAATCAAGACACTCGAGAATATGTTCACAGCGGAGGAAGCCATCGTGTTGCGCCGAGGCAACGAAATCATCATTCGGTTGATCGGACTGAGTTTTCCGTCGGGCAAATCGACGATTGAACCCGAGTATTTCAGTCTCTTAACCTCGGTGCAACGCGCCATTCGCAATTTCTCGGAAGCGACCATCACTATCGAGGGCCACACCGACGCCATCGGCAACGATCGTTACAATGAGAATCTCTCTTACGAGCGCGCCGCAGCCGTGAAACAATATTTGCTGGCCAATATGGGATTGGACGACAGCCGCATCACGGCGCTAGGGTACGGCGAGAGCCGGCCGATTGCCAGCAACGAAACCAACGAAGGCCGTGCTCAAAATCGTCGCATCGATCTGGTGCTCACCTTCAGCGAAGAAGTCTTGTGACGGACAGGCGAGTTGAGAGTTCGTGGAGTTGAGAGTTCGTGGAGTTAAGAGTTCATAGAGTTGAGAGTTCATAGAGTTGGAGAGAGCCAATTCAAATCCCGACTGGAGTTCATAGAGTTTATGTTTGAAACGGCAAGGCAATGCGAACCGGCGCGCTTTTCCTGCCGTCTTTGCTGCATTTGCCATCTCAGATAAGTTCGGTGATGGCTCTTCCACAAACTTTGGGAAGGTTTTAAAGCTTCGCAAGGGTAATCAAATATACTCTGAGCGACTCTCGCAACCACTAATTCACTCAGCAAAATACTTCCGCGCCAGATAAACCAGCACCGTCCCCACCACAATCCCGATCACATACCCATAAGGCAGGCCGCCGGCCATCAGTCCGACTATCAGGGCGATGGTGAAATCCGTTTTGCAATCCACCTGATCGCGCACCAGCAGCATCAAAGTCAGGCCTTCAAAAAAGAGCAACACGCCGAGAATGGGCAGCGGGAACACCTGGAAGAGCTGGTCAAAACCAGCGCCAAAAAATAGTCCCA
>DASWHH010000487.1:0-4505 GCA_036398295.1 bacterium | reverse complement strand
TCGACAAAAAGACCCGAGATCCAAGGACCTCTCCGCTATCGATTTCTCAAAATAGTACTTGAACAGTCAAATGCCTTTCATTTTTGGCAAGAATTTTAAAAAATTGGTGCCAGCTTTGCAGAAAGATTATAAGTGACCATTAGAATAAAATGGACAACCAACGATGTTTCATGACTATACTCCATTGTCTGAACGACGAGACCGACTTTGCAACCACGATAGGTTCTGCAATCACAAGCTATAAAGGGTAAACGGCTGTTTGTAGCTGGGAATTTGACAAAATAAGCACTCGGCCTTGAGGTAAAAATTTCAGAAATCTGACGCCGTCGTTTATGCCGTCGTCCTTTCAGTCGGGCAAAAGTAATTGACTTTTGGATTTTTTTTTCTAAATTAGATTTCAATTTATCGTCAAATTACGCGAAATCAGATTCTTATATAGAAAGGGGAATCAGTTTAAATGAGCGACATTACAGAACAGGACGTTCTCAAAGCTTTGGCGAAGGTGCAAGAGCCGGTATCCGGCGACGATTTGGTTTCCAAGAACATGATCAAGAACCTTCGGGTGCAAGATGGTCAAATTTCGTTTACAATCGAATTGCAGAGTCCCACCTACCCAAACAAGGAAATAGTTCAAAAAAACGCCCAGGCAGCGGTGCAATCCCTCTCTGGGGTGACAAAAGTCACGGTTCAAACCAGCGTTCATGATCCACTAAAAGTCATCTCAACTCCCCCACCGCAGCAGCCGGCCCCGCGACCGCAGATGTCTCCACAGCAAACCCAGCAACAACACCTCAAACCGCCGGCCAGGTATAACATCGCCGTGGCCAGCGGCAAAGGCGGCGTGGGCAAGACCACGGTCTCAGTAAATCTGGCGGTAGCGTTAGCGCAGACGGGTGCGAAAGTCGGCTTGTTGGACGCCGACATCTACGGGCCGAACGTCCCCATGATGATGGGCGTCAACGGCAAATTAGGCGCGCGCAACAATAAGATAGCCCCACTCGAACGCTATGGAGTGGAAATGGTCTCGGTGGGCTTCATCTCCCAGGGCGATGCCGCGATTATCTGGCGCGGGCCACTGGTGGGACGAATGATCCAGCAATTCTTGCAGGACGTGGACTGGAGCGAACTGGATTACCTGATCATCGATCTGCCGCCGGGAACCGGCGACGCGCAGCTCACCCTCACGCAATCGTTACCGCTCACGGGCGCGGTGGTGGTGAGCACACCCCAGGATGTCGCCCTTTCCGATGCCAAGAAGGGCATCAACATGTTCAAGAAAGTTGAAGTGCCGGTGCTGGGTCTTGTGGAGAACATGAGTTACTTCCTGTGCCCCCACTGCAACGAGCGCACGGAAATTTTCGACCACGGCGGCGCCAGTAAAGCCAGTAAGGATTTCAATGTGCCATTTTTGGGCGAAATCCCCTTAGACATTAAAATCCGGATCGGGGGCGACATCGGCGAACCTATCGTCATCGCCGAGCCGAAATCGCCGGTGGCGCAGGCGTTTAAAAAGATTGCCGAGTCGGTGATAGCACAGGTGAGTCCTAAAGAGCAGGCTGGGACCTTGAAACGAATTTTCAAAATAAATTGAATCTGCATCATTGAGCTGGAACAACTAAAGGGATTTTTATGGGGAGTAACAATCTACTCGTGCGTTTTTGGGGCGTGCGCGGCAGCCATCCGGTGCCGGGTCAAAGCACGCTCCGTTTTGGCGGCAACACCTCCTGCATCGAAGTGCGGGCTAAAAACCATCTCATCATTTTGGATGCCGGAACGGGCATCATCAATCTTGGCGCTCGTCTGCTCAAGGAAGTGAATGGCGCTGAATCCCCTTTCTATATCACGTTATTGTTTTCGCACACGCATTACGATCATATCCTGGGTCTGCCATTTTTTGCGCCGGCCTATCATCCAAACTGTGTGCTGAACGTGTATGGCCCCAGGTCCATTTCAGAAAATTTGGAGCAGGTTTTGGCAACCACTCTCCACCCCCAGTACAATCCCGTCGAACTCGAGGAAATGGCGGCGCAAATCAACATCAACAATATCAACGAAAACCAAATCCTGCTGTTGGCTGATAAGTCAAAAGCGCCGACCGTCTTACCTAAGAATGGCCATCCGACGAATTCCGGCAAAGATGTTGTCATCCGTTTGATGCGCAGTTACGCCCATCCTAAAGTTGGCGTAATGGCCTTTCGAATCGAATTGAATGGCAGAAGCGTGGTTTACGCGACTGACACTGAGGGTTACGTTGGTAATGACATTCGGCTGAGCGACTTCGCCAAAAACGCCGACCTGCTCATCCACGATGCGCAATACGATCCCCAGGAATATTTAGATCCGAATTTCCCCAAACAGGGTTTTGGGCACAGTACCTATGTCATGGCAGCGGAAGTCGCGAAAATCGCGCGCGTCAAAAACCTGGTGCTATTCCACCACGAGCCCGGCCACGACGATGAAAAGTTGGCCGACCTGGAAGCCAAAGCTCGTGAGCTCTTTTCGAATTCAACGGCTGCGGCAGAGGGACTTGAGTTTACGTTCTAAGCCGCCGCTTCAAAATCCGAAATTCGAAGCACGAAATTCCAGGCAAATTCGAATTACTAATATGCCGTAAAGAGGCGAAAGAAAGCCGTTACAGGCTAAGATTGGTAGATACGCATGACGTTCAGAATTGGAAAAATCGAGAAATGAGTTGGTGCAAGAATTGACTGAACTATGAATATCTTTGGCGCCCTTCTACGAAAGAGCGAGCAGTTATGTCCCACCTGCAAAAATTCCCCGAAACCGGCAAACCCGTTTCCGCCAGCTATGTGGAAATGACGGAAATCATTCTCCCCAACGATGCCAACATGCTCGGCAACGTGCTGGGCGGTAAAGTCATGCACATGATTGACATTGCGTGCGCCATTGCTGCCCACCGGCACTGCCGCCGGCCGGTGGTGACCGCTTCGATGGACAACCTTGACTTCAAACATCCCATCAAAGCGGGCGAGTTGATTATCATCAAAGCTGCCGTCAATCGGGTGTTTCGTACCTCGATGGAATGCGGCGCGAAAGTGCTGTCCGAAAACTTGAAGACCGGCGAACAAAAACACACCAGCACCGCCTACCTTACCTTTGTGGCGCTGGACGATCAAAACCAGCCCACATCAGTCGAACCTCTCCTCCCCGAAACCGACGAAGAAAAACGCCGCTGGATCGCCGCCGGCGAACGCCGCGAGTTTCGTATTCAGCAAAAAGCGCATTTCAAAAAGTCATAGTTGACACTTGCCATCGCCCGAATAATTTCTTGAACTTTACGATTCCTTTTTCTATATTTGAAGCCGTAATTTGCCTCATTAACCTGATCAACAATGGCCGAATTTGTAACTGTTGCCCGCACCAACGAACTCAAACCCGGCGAATGCAAAGTCGTTGCAGCGCAAGGCCTGACTTTGGCGATCTATAACGTCGCCGGGAGATTTTACGCCACCGATAACACTTGCCTGCACCGCGGTGGTCCGCTCGGCGAGGGCGATTTGCAGAATACAATTGTCACCTGTCCCTGGCATGGCTGGCAGTACGATGTCGTCACCGGCGAAAATGTGCTCGACGCCGCTGCAAAACTGAAAACTTACGAGGTGCAGGTGGTCGGGGATGATGTGCGGGTGAAAATTTAAGTCGATGTCTTTGACGGAAAAAATCAAGCGGCGAGCGCAAGAGCTGGGTTTCGATCTCGTGGGTGTAACCCCGCTGGAGCCGGTGCCGGAACTGTCCTTTTACAAAGATTGGATTGCTGCTGGCTACGCCGGCAAAATGGAGTACCTCAAACGCAACGTAGATAAACGTACCGGCAAAACTGAGATTTTCGCGGAAGCGAAGTCCGTCATCGCGTGTGCGATGGTGTACAACACAGATCATCCGCTGTCAACTGAAGTGCACGATACTGGGCGCGGCTGGATTTCCCGCTACGCCTGGGGCGATGATTATCACGAAGTTCTCGAAAATAAGTTCTTTGAGTTACTCGATTTCATGAAATCAGAAAGCACCGATGAGGTCATCGCTCGGGTTTATGTGGACACGGGTCCGCTGGTGGATCGAGTCTACGCCAAATACGCCGGCATCGGCTGGTTTGGCAAAAACACTTGCATCATCAACCAGAAAAAAGGCTCGTGGTTTTTTCTTGGCGAAATCATCACCAACCTCGACCTGGAATATGACGCGCCGGTTCCCGACCGCTGCGGCACTTGCAACCGCTGCATCGAGGCGTGTCCGACCGCCGCTATTGTCGAACCCTACGTTCTGGACGCGCGCAAGTGCATCTCGTACCTGACCATCGAGTTGCGGGAAGAAATTTCCCTGGAGTTGCGGGATGGCGTCGGTCAGCATATATTCGGTTGCGATATCTGTCAGGATGTTTGCCCGTGGAACCGCAAAGCGACGACCACAGGTGCGCCGGAGTTTCAGCCACGCCAGGGTTTGTTCCATCCCGGTTTGGTGGAGCTGGCGAAATTAAGCGCGGAAGA
>DASWHH010000486.1:0-2943 GCA_036398295.1 bacterium | reverse complement strand
CGAATCGGTTGATTTCGACTTCTTCACGCCATCAACTTTCAATCCCGACGACCTCCTAAACCAACTTAGCGAGCGATGTGATCCGAAATTGAATTACAAAAACAAAAGCACTCTCGGTTTGTGGATCGAAGGCATCACTTGCACCTTTTTTTATTACCGCTATCCACTGCTAAAAGAGCTCAAGAATTACAATGCGGTTCGAATTGTTGATGCAGCTGACATTGGCGCGATGAAAATCGCCGCAATTTCTGGAAGAGGAAAAAAGCGAGATTTCATTGACCTCTATTTTGTTTGTCAACGGGAATATCGCCTTGCCGATATTATCAAGCTTTATCAAAAAAAATATGAAGTCCTCGATCATGACCTTTACCATATCTATAATAGTCTGATCTATTTCAATGATGCTGAGATAGATGCCATGCCGGTGATGTTCGAGAAAACGGATTGGAAAGAAGTCAAGGCATTCTTTGAAAACGAAATCAAACAAATCATGAAGAACTAAATAAGGATGGAACCATGATTGACTTTACCCTCACTGATGAGCAGAAGCAGTTGCAGGAATTAGCACGCGAGTTCACCCAAAAGGAAATCGTACCAGTCGCCGCTGAGCACGACAAAAAATCAGAATTCCCCATGGAGGTGTGCCGCAAGGCCTGGGAGTTGGGATTGATGAACGTGCAGATTGCCGAAGCCTACGGCGGACCGGGCCTTGGTGTCCTGGAGGATTGTCTCATCGCTGAAGAATTTGGTGTGGGGTGCACCGGTATTGGCACATCGATGATGGCGAACATGCTGGCGGAAGGCCCGCTATTGGTCGCGGGTACTGAAGATCAAAAGAAGAAGTTTCTTGGGCAAATGGTAGAGGAATTCTCTTTCTCGGCTTACGCCGTCACCGAACCCGATGCCGGGTCCGATGTCGCGGGCATCAAAACCACCGCCAACAAGGTGGGTGCCGATTATCTTATCAACGGCCAGAAAATGTGGATCACCAACGCCGCGCAGGCTAAATGGTTTTTTGTGTTGGCTTACACCGATCAAAAGGCCGGTTACAAAGGCATGACCTCCTTTATCGTTCCCGCCGACACCCCCGGTCTCAAAATCGGCAAGCACGAAGAAAAGCTGGGACAGCGCGCCTCGGACACGCGTGGAGTGAGTTTCGAAGATGTGAAGGTCCCCGAAGCCAATCGCCTCGGTAAAGACGGCGATGGCTGGAAAATCGCCATGCTGGCATTCGACCATTCCCGACCGGTGGTGGCTGCCGCGGCGGTGGGTTTGGCACAGGGCGCCATGATGCAGGCTATCCGTTACGCCACAGAGCGAAAGACGTTTGGGGTACCCATTGCCCAACATCAGGCCATCAATTTCATGATTTCTGATATGGCGATGAATGTCGAGGCCGCGCGGCTGTTGGTCTGGAAATCGGCGTGGAAAACCGATCGCGGCGAGCGCAACACTCTCGAAGCGGCCTATGCCAAGGCCTTTGCTGCGGACATGGCCATGAAGGTGGCCACGGACGCCGTGCAGGTGTTCGGCGGTTATGGCTATTCGGCTGAGTATCCGGTGGAGAAGATGATGCGCGACGCCAAGATCTTTCAGATTTACGAGGGCACGAGTCAGATTCAACGCGTGATCATCGCGCGGGAATTGTTTAGCAAAAAGTGAAACGGATGATCATGTTGGGGCTGTCTAAAAGCCGGGCTCCTGTCATGCCCGAATGCTTCTGTCGGGCATCCAGTACGAGATTGCAGGAGATTCCCGCCAGAAGCACGGGGGAATGACGGTCAGTCTCAACCTTTTTGGACAGCGGCAAACGTTTGAGATTGAAAATGGCCAAAAAGTTAGTCACCCTAAACATCAATGGTTCGAACTATGAAACCGCCATCCGCGAGTATGACGTTTTGCTCGACGTTACCCGAGAAAACCTCAATCTCATCGGCACCAAGCGTGGCTGCGACATGGGAACCTGCGGCTGCTGCACGGTTATCATCGATGGTCGGGCCCGCTTATCCTGTTTGACATTGGCAATGGAGTGTCTCGGCAGGGAAATCACCACCATTGAAGGATTGAAGTCCCCCATCATACATCCCCTGCAAAAAGCTTTTGCCGAGTCCGGTGGTTCGCAATGTGGCTTTTGCACCCAGGGCTTCATCATGACCGCCAAAGCTTTCCTCGACGAGCATCCCCATCCCACGCGCGGCGACATTAAGGAGGCCATTTCGGGTAACATGTGCCGCTGCACCGGGTACATCAAGATAGTGGACGCCATCGAGAATGTTGCGCGGGATATGAAGTCACACAAGGGTTAAGTCATGGCATCCAAAAAGCATAATTCGAAACCACAAGTGATTGGCAGTCGCATTCCGCTGGTGGATGCGATGCGGAAGACCACCGGCGAGGGGTTTTACACGGACGACATCAAACTACCCGGCATGTTGGTGGGAAAGATTCTGCGCAGTCCGCATGCCCACGCCCGGATAGTCAGAATCAACACGTCGAAAGCAGAGGCTTTGCCCGGAGTTCATGCTATCATCACTGGCAATGAGCCCGGTGCCCAGAATCGCTTTGGGGTACTGCCGATTTCGAGGGATGAAATTAGCATGCCCAGGCCCGGAGCCGCCGGGCGTGCCGGCAAGGTCTTGTACATTGGCGATTGCGTGGCCGCCGTGGCTGCCGATGATGAGGAGCTCGCGTTGCAGGCGTTGCGATTAATTCACATCGACTGGGAGGAAATCACGCCGGTCTTGCGGGTTGAAGATGGCCTTAAGAAAACCGACGAACCTTTACAAGACAATACCGAAGAGGGTACCAATATTCACAAATCAGTGGAGCAACATTTTGGCGATGTTCCGGCCGCGCTCAAAAACTCGAAATATGTTCAGCGCGGTGAGTTTGAGTTTGTGGGATTGAATCACGCCTTTACAGAGCCGATTGCTGCGATCGCCC
>DASWHH010000485.1:0-2441 GCA_036398295.1 bacterium | reverse complement strand
ATTAAATTTCGAACGGTCTTCCTGCAATGTCCACGAGGTCACGTCATCCGCTTTGCTATTTTTTACAGAGACAATAACGTACGAATACCACGGCCAGCCGTGCTCGATATCATACGAGGATGGTCGGGCTGCAGCGTTCGGATGTGAATGGTAAAATCCAATGATGTCCAAATCCTTTGACCGTGCGAATTTTTCGCATTCGAGATAAGCTTGCGGTGTAATTAAGAACCGGTGGTACTGTTCAGCGCTGGCGCTGGCATTGTTAGATGGGAATGTGGAGATCACTTCTTTATCGCCATTCACTTGCTTGCCCAACAAAAAGCCGCAACATTCATTGGGATAAGACTCTGCACCGTAAGCTTTGAGCAGTTCAACATGACGGCGACCAATTTTAAGCGCCATGATTGTTTTCACTCCAAAAATTCTGGTCAAAATATTTATGAGCGCTGTCCGGAAAAATTGTGACGATGAACCCAGAACCAATCTCATTCGCAACTTTGAGGGCGATCGCCAGCACGGCCCCGGAGGAGATTCCCACCAGCAGTCCCTCGTCTTTGGCCAGGCGTTTTACCATTCTTTGCGCTTCTTCGGTGCTGACGGTGCGATTTTCATCCGCCAAATCCGGTTGATAAAATCCTGGCACGATGGCGGTCTCCATGTGCTTCAGTCCCTCGAGGCCGTGAAACGGTGAGTCTGGTTGCACCGAGATCAACTGAATGTCATCATTAAACTCTTTGAGCCGCAAACCGCTGCCGGTGAAGGTTCCACTGGTTCCGAGCCCTGCCACGAAATGGGTGATGCGGCCTGCTGTTTGCCGGATAATTTCCGGGCCGGTGGTTTCGTAATGCGCCCGCCAATTGGCGGGGTTGTTATATTGGTCGGCATAAAAATAGCAGTCCGGCGCCTCGGCAAAAATTCGCCGTGCTTCGCGAATGGCGCCATCAGAGCCATGCTGGGGATCGGTCAAAACCAGCTCTGCGCCGTAAGCACGGAGGATTTGCTGAAAAACCTTGCCGGAGTTTTTGGGGATCGCCAGCTTGACTTTGTAGCCCAGGTTGGCACCCAACATGGCGTAGGCAATCCCCGTGTTGCCGGAAGTGGCATCGAGAATGGTTTTATCAGCGGTCAACAGGCCCGACCTTTCGCCTTCTAAAATGATGTTTAAGGCCGCGCGATCCTTCACCGAACCGCCCGGATTGAACCACTCGGCTTTAGCGTAAACCTCTACCGGCGCCACTGGCGCTGATAAGTTCGCGAGATGGATCAGCGGGGTATTGCCGACGCGATGAATCATGCCATATTTTGGTTCCAAGCGCTGGACAATAGCTGAAACTGTCTCCACGCTCGCAACATCGATTGCTGTCTCTGTTTCCATTTAGAATTCTGCCCTTGCAAAAGTCATACAAATAAAAAACCCACATCGTTAAATGTGGGTTATGATTTGGTATCTGCGAATTAATAATGACGGTCAAAACTTCAACATAACCCACCGCTCCATTTATTACAACAGATGCAGGTACAACAGGCCATCCGGGTTTTGCCAACACAAGTCATAAGGCTATGGGTTCTAATTCTCATTCGGGTTCTGCTTTTGATCGACAAAACAAATTTACATCAATCTTTATTTCAAGTCAACTACTATTTCAAAAAAAGTATCGGCTAATTGGACCGTGTTTTTGACCATTCCTTTATATAAGCGATGATGTCGCCTGTGCTCGAGCCGGGACCAAAAATCTTACCCGTGCCCATTTTCTCCAATGTCTCGACGTCCTCCGGCGGAATAATGCCGCCGCCGGTGAGCAACACGTCGCTCAAACCCTTCTCATCCATTATTTTTTTGATGCGCGGAAAGAGCGTCATGTGCGCGCCTGATAAAATGCTGAGCCCGATGACATCCACGTCTTCCTGCAACGCCGCCTCCACGATCATCTCCGGGGTCTGGTGCAGTCCGGTATAGATGACCTCGAATCCGGCGTCCCGCAGCGCGCTGGCAATGACCTTTGCCCCGCGATCGTGGCCGTCCAATCCCGGCTTCGCGATGAGCACTCGAATTTTTCGTTCCATAATCAAATCACTCTGGTTATCGAGTTGAGTCGATAATTAATATAGAATCCCTTCTGAAAAATGCAAATCAAAAGTTCGCGGAGCGAAAAGGGCATAGAGCGTAGCGCAAAGAGCAAAGCGCAAAAGCTCGTTCAGGATTTGCAATCCCAAAGGACGGGGCTGTCCAAAAGTCCAGCCTGCTCACACCAGCGAAGTCGAGGGATGAATTAACCTCTAAAAAGGGACAGGCTTCGACTTCGCTCGGCATGAAGGTGTTATCCATTTTCCACTTTCTAGAAATCCGGTCGGAAAATGGCCTGTCATTCCGGCCTTGTGCCGGAATCCCCTGCTTCTGTGCGGGAACCCGGGAGATTCCTGCATACGCAGGAATGACATGC
>DASWHH010000484.1:0-5299 GCA_036398295.1 bacterium | reverse complement strand
TCGATTTGGCCTGGAGATATGGTTCGATAATATCATACGAGAGTGACAACGCCACCACATTGCAGCAAGTATCGGTGGCGGAAGTGGCAGCCGCTGAAAGACCAACAATCATCGGCGCGCCCAAAATTTGGGCGGCATGGTCGCGAATCAACACGGCGAGAATCTTCGCGCCGTCGCTCAGCTCGGCTGGAATTTGTGAACCGGTTGGGGGATAGAGGTAAAGCGCCGCGAGTCCGATGATCATGGGCAGAACCGCAACGAACAAGAATGAATTTGTGGCGGCGATGAGAATACCTTTACGCGCGTCGCTATTCGATCCTGCCGCCTGCAGCCTCAGCCAGATATCGGTTTCCACCGCCCAGCCGGGAAGATAGGTAAGAAGCGTCATCAAAATGAGCGCGGGTCCGGCCGCGAAAAGCGAAAACGCCATGACGCCGCTTTTGGGCGGTGTGGGAATGTTGGCCAACACTTCTGTGATTGTACCCGTTGCCAGCGTTACTTTGGCGGCGACCGCGGCAATGGCGATGATGAAAAGCGCGACCAACGTATATTGCAGTTTGTCGGTGCTGACCACTGCCGAGAACCCGCCCATGCACGAGTAGGTTGCCACAACCAGAGTGATCAGGATCAGGGTGCCGTGAAACGGAATTTCCAAAAGGGGCGAAAGGATGTTGGCAGCAGCATAAATTTCGGCGCCGCCCCAGACCAGAAATACGAAGGCCAGCGGCAAGGCCAGATAGCCCCTGGCGCGTTCGCCGAAACGCCGGGCGATCATTTCCGGTTGTGAAAAAGCCGGTAGGCTCCTAAAGTAGGGGGTGAGCAGGTAGAAGAACAGCATCGCCAGCAGCCAGGGGATGGGCAAAAGCCAGAGGGCGCCAACGCCGTACCAATAGAATAGCTGAATGTTGTAGACGCACGACCAGCTAATGGACATGAAGCTGGCGGAAATGGAAAGGCCGACCGACCACGGACCGAGCTTTTTCCCGGCAGCCCAAAAATCGATTTGGGCCGCAGATTGTTTGCTCTTTTGATATCCGCGCCAGCCAATGTAAAGTACCGCCACGGCATAAACTGCGAATGCGGCCCGATATAACCAGAATTGTGTGTAATCCGGCATGTTTATTTTTGCCAGTAAACGTCGGCGATGCCGCGTTTATGATTTTCATAGCGGGCCAAAACAAACAGTGCGTCGGAAAGCCGGTTTAGATATTTGATCACCTGTTCCCCGATTTTTTCTGCCCTAGATAGTTTCACCGCCAATCGCTCCGCTCTCCGGCACACGCAGCGCGCCTGATGCAAGAACGCCGCGACCGGTGTGCCACCCGGCAGAATAAAATCTTCCAGCGGCTGGAGTTCTTCATTCAAATCATCCATCAACTTTTCCAGCTCATCCACATTCACGGCCTCGATGACTTTCATCTGCCACTTTTGCTTATCTTCTTCCAAAACGCATAAATCGCCGCCCAACGTGAAAAGCTGGTGCTGGATTCTCGTGAGTTCATCTTTCACGCGCGGTGTCGGTTCAAGGGCGAGCGTGATACCGATGACCGAGTTTAGTTCATCGACCGTGCCGTAGGTTTTGATCCGAACGGCGTCCTTTGCTACCTGTTGTCCGCCGCCGAGGCGGGTTTCGCCGCCGTCGCCCTGTCGGGTGTATACTTTGGTGATTCGCAGTCCCATAAAAACTCCTGTTCGACTCTCTGAGCCTTCAATAGCAACCTCAATTCATCATCAACTCAGCCGCGATGGCGAATTATGAGCAAGGGCAGGAAAAGTGAGCATGCGCTAAAATTTCCGTACAGGATACTATGCTGGGTCAACAAATGCAAGCAAATTCTGGCGGGGGATTTTTCGCTTGACATTTTAGCGGCTTCATGCTATTTTGAACCAAAATTTTTGCGGCCACGTCGAGAATGGTGACGTCCCAGATCTTGGTGTTTTCACTTTTTTGTATTGGAAGCAGTAAACATACATGCAGGAGGAATCGATTATCCACCCATCGATCATGCAGGACTCAAACCGACCTTATCCTCATTGATTGCGGAGGTCGATCGGTATGAAAGTCTTTCATCGCCAACTTTTTTTGTCGCTGCTTTTTTTGGGATTACTTTTTGGGTCCACGGTTTACTTTTCCATTCAAGGTTTGCATTCGTCCATAGATAACCTGACCGAGCAATCGGCCCAGCTGCTTGCTGAACATTTAAAGACATTTCTTGCTGACAGCATCAACACCTCGGCACTGGTTGGGAAATTGTCACGGGTGGACGAGTCCCAACTGCGCCAGGTTTTACTTAAGGAAACCGGCCGTTTCCAGACCATTGAAGATGTCTTTGTGGTCGATAGCGAGAAACAGGCGATTTTTTCATTAAATGCTACCCCATTGGGAAGTGCGGCTGCTTTGCTGCCGAGCAGCGACTCTTCCAATCATGCCAGAGAAGTCAAAATCACCAAGAGACCTGGAATCGGTGCTTACGAGTGCGCCTGGATAATTGACGCCGAAGACCATCTCTACGGGGTGTTGCGGGTCAGAGCCGAAACCGGTAGTCTGCGATCGGTTTTACACAATGTCAACCTGAAGCTTTATTTGATTGGCTTCGCCGGAGTCATCGGAGCGATTGCTTTGGCGATGATGAGCAGCCGTGTTTCCAAGTCGCCGCTTCATCAAATGGCTCGGGCGATGGAGACTATCGACAAGCGGCGATACTCCTTTCGTTTGAAGTGGAACAAAGATGACGAATTTGCAGACGTCTATCAGAAGGCTAACCTCGCGTTGCAGCGCTTGGAACAGTTGGACACGGCGCAGCGAACGGCGGTACAGCGCCGCACTGCGGTTCTTAACGAATTGCGAACCATATCGCGGTTCATGGACATCATGTCGCACGAAATCAAGAATCCACTGCATGCCCTCGGCATCAATCTGGATGTGTTGAAAACGAAAATTGACAAAGGCCAGCCGCGTGACTCCACCCTCAAGCATATCCAAATTCTCGAAGATCAATTGCACCATTTGCAGGAAGTAGTTCAGGGGTTTTTGAGTTACGTTCGTCCCGGCGTCCCCAAGAAAGAGAAATCAGCGGTCAACGAACTCATCAAACACGTTTGTGAAATGGCTGCCGCCGATGCCGAGAAGGCAAAAATTCGAATCGAAACCAGGCTTGGCAAGGGGTTGCACGATGTGGTATTAGACCGCAACCAGGTGCAACAGGCGGTACATAACATTGTCATCAACGCCATTCACGCGACCGGTGAGGGCGGAAAGATCACCATTCGTTCCTGGGAAAAACGCGACAAAGTTTTGGTTGCCGTCAAGGATACGGGCGTCGGTATCGGCAAAGATCAATTGAAAAAAATTTTCGATCTATATTATACCACCAAAAAGAACGGCACCGGTCTTGGGCTGCCCGTTTCGAAACGCATCGTTGAAGCCAATGATGGCCAACTGCTGTTAGAAAGTGTAGTTGGAAAAGGCACGACCGTCACTTTTATGTTCCCCGCAATGTAAATGAACAAGAAAGCGGACCACAAAATTCTCATCGTTGACGACGAACCGGCCATCGCCACCGGCCTTTCCGAGCTTCTGCGTTTGGAGGGTTACGCGACCGCGGAAATGCACAACGGACGGCAAGCCCTGCAGTTGATGGAAAAAGAAGCGTTCAACCTGGTTCTGGTTGACCTGATGATGCCCGGTTTAACTGGCCTGGAGCTCTTGCAAGAAATCAAAAACCGCGAGTGGGCCACAGAAGTGATCATCATAACCGGCCAGGGCACCATTTCAACGGCAGTGGAAGCGATTAAAACTGGGGCATACGATTATTTGACCAAGCCGGTGCAACCGGATCGCTTGCGAACCATCGTCGCGAAAGCTCTGGAGCGCCAGCATCTCGTTCTCACCAATCGCCGTTTGGAGCAAACCATCAAAAGCATGACCCGCTACGATGACATGGTGGGACAGAGCGACAAAATGCAGCAGGTTTATGGACTGATTGACGCGGTTGCCAACACGACGGCCAACGTGTTAATAACCGGTGAAAGTGGCACCGGCAAGGAATTGGTGGCGCGCGCCATCCACAAAAAAAGCAATCGCGCTAAAGGAGCGTTTCTGGCGCTCAATTGTTCCGCATTCCCGCGCGACATACTGGAGAACGAACTCTTCGGTCACGAAAAGGGCGCGTTCACTGGCGCCCTAAATGAAAAGCCGGGCTGTTTCGAGATGGCCCACGGCGGCACCCTGTTTCTGGATGAAATCGGTGAGATGCCGGCCGATACCCAGGCCAAGCTATTACGGGTGCTGGAAGAAAAACGCTTTCGGCGTCTGGGCGGCACCAAAGAAATCTCGGTGGATGTGCGGGTGATTGCGGCAACCAACCGCAAAATCAAGGAAGCCCTTGCAGAGGGCAAGTTGCGCGAAGACTTGTACTACCGGTTGAATGTGATGGAGATCGAATTACCCCCGCTGCGGCATCGGCTCAGCGATCTGCATCTGCTCCTGAGTGATTTTCTCAATCTTTTCAGCAAACGAAACGACAAAGCCATCAAGGGATTCGCGCCGGATGCCTTGGAGGGTCTGGGAAATTATACCTGGCCCGGCAACGTCAGGGAGCTGAAAAATATTGTGGAAAGGGCCGTGATCTTGTGCAATGAAGATTACATTCAGCTGAGACATCTTCCCGCTCAAATCGCGCAGCCTGAGGAAGGGCCGATCGCAAAAGCGGATGCGATTGAACTCGCCAAACCGTTACACGAAATTGAAAAGGATGTGATCCTCCGCACTCTCAAACTCGCCAATAATAACAAAACCAAAGCTGCTGAGATCCTCGGTATCAGTTTGAAGACCATGCACAACAAACTCAACAAATACTACTCCGAGGAAGAATAGCCCGGAATTGATTTACGCCCGGTGTAAAATGTTACCGTAACTTTTACATGGCCTACACAGCTGAGCCTCTATCTTAAAACACTGCCCCGGCTTTTTGGTATACCTACCTTTACTTCATAAGCGATGTTTTGACAATTAGTTAATCGTGGTCACAATGCCAGCTTGCCAGCAGTGATTCCTATGGCATCGACTTTGCCAGATAGACGGCGACGGTTTCTGATAAGGCATATTAAACGACGTGGAGGTATGATTTATGAAAAAAGCTCTGATGACCCTGTTGTTGACGATAACTGTGGTTTTGTTTTTGGATCCGGCAAAGACTCTGCTGAGCCAATTCCGTGTCCTGGAAAACCCGATCGAACATGAAATCCGCCACGGCGAGTGGCTGAGCAAGATTGCCAAAGAATATTACAATGATCTGTC
>DASWHH010000483.1:0-2040 GCA_036398295.1 bacterium | reverse complement strand
ATCGATCATCAATGCGTACCATGTCGATAGACATCTCGTCAAACCCCGGCATGACCACATTGTGAAACCGCGCGCTTGCCGTCCTCGACGAGCACATCAGCCAGTTCATCAAAACTGACCTTATTGTGTTTGGTGATAAAGGACATGACAATGGAGAGATTGGCTCCCGACACCACCACGACCTTGGGAAAATCCCGGGCAATTTTGGCGGCTACGTTCCAGCAGGTGCCACCGCGCAGGCAAACCAAAATAGCAAGCCCATCTTTCAAATTCTCGGATTCGATAAGATGGGCAATCCTTTCGTACAGTATGTTCGTGGTTACGTGCTCGCAATCAAGGGCATAGACGTTGGGACAGTCGCCGACGATCTTACGGCTGGCATCGAGCAAAGCCCGGGCGATGTTACCGTGGCTTAATAGTAAACATCCCACCATTGGTCGTGATTTCTGCCTCTCTATTCAAAATCGCGGTCTAAGTAAAAATCCATGTACTTGTCCAGGATTGGCGACTTTTGCTGCATTTTCTTGATAAGCCGCTCATTAAATCTTTTGGCCGGATAAACCCCATAAATCTTCAGTAGTTGATTGAGGGCAACCACTTCCGCAATCACCGTGATGTTCTTGCCGGGAAAAATCGGCAATTTGATCAGCGGGATTTCCACATCCAGAATTTTTGTGGAAGACTCGTCCAGGCCGATGCGCTCGTAATCGGCTTCGTCGTCCCATTCTTCGAGATGCACAACCACTTCCACGCGCTTTTGCACCCGAATGGCGCGAATACCAAAAACGCTGTGCACATCCACAATCCCCAGGCCGCGAATCTCCATATGGTGTTGCAGAATTTCGCTGGCGGTTCCTATGAGTATGCCTTCGGCTTTTCTGGCAATGTTCACTACGTCATCGGCGACCAGCCGGTGCCCACGCTCCACCAAATCCAGCGCGATTTCACTCTTGCCAATAGCGCTGCGGCCTGTAAACAGCAACCCGATTCCGTACACATCCACCAGCGATCCATGGACCGTGACTTTGGGCGCAAACTTGTCGTCCATGTAATCGCTCAGCAAGTGCATCAAGCGCGTGGTCTTAAAAGAGGTACGAAAAATGCAGATGCCCTTCTCATCCGCTCCGTTCACTAACTCAGCTGGCGGCTCATTGCTCTCTGTGACGATGAGGCAAGGCAGCTCAAACGAAAGCAGGGTTTGAATGGCGCGCGTGCGATCGCTTGGCGAGAGCGTTTTGAGGTAGCCATGCTCGCTATTCCCCATAATTTGCACACGTTTGTAGGTGAAGACTTCAACAAACCCGGAAAGCGCCAGGCCCGGGCGATGCAGGTCGGGTTCATTTATCAAGCGCTTGAACCCCCGGTCGCTGTTCAGCAACTCCAGGCGAAGTTTCTTGTTCAGTTCGTTGAACAGCTTCTGCACGGTCAACTTTTCCATGAAGTCTCGTTGTCGTTGGTCTTCAGTCCTTTTCCGCCGAACTCAGAATGATTTCCACCGGTTTGGTGTTGGCGTGGTCTTTAAGCTTTTCTTTGTATTTCTTCACCTGCCTCTCCAGCTTATCAACAGCGCGGTCGATGCTCTTAAAGATATCTTCGGACTTTTCAACGGCCACCAATCTTTGCCCATACACCTTGATGGCCATTTCTGCGATCTGATTCAACTTTTCATAGTCGAGTATGATTTCACACTCAATAATACCATCATAATAGCGTTTGAGGCGACTGACCCTTTTTTCACAATAAGCTTTAAGTCGATCCGTAGCTTTAAAATGTCTGGCCGTGAAAGTTATCTGCATGGAATCCTCCTTCTAGTTTATTGTCAAAAGAAACGCCCGTTATTTTTTTGCTCGAGGATGGGCCTGCATATAAATGGCTTTCAGCCTTTCCGGTGATAGATGGGTATAAATTTGCGTGGTCGATAAACTGGCGTGACCAAGCATCTCTTTTACAGCAAGCAGATCAGCGCCCTCGTCCAACAGGTGCGTCGCGAAAGAGTGGCGCAGCATATGCGGGTGGGCTTTGTTTTGTTCCGTTAGCGGT
>DASWHH010000482.1:0-4220 GCA_036398295.1 bacterium | reverse complement strand
GTAGGCCTGCGTTCCGCAAGCGATCTGTTCTACTTTGAGCTGGATGAGAAGGTTAGCCCGGATACCCTTCTTTCCATTGTGGACTCGATCAATATTTTTCAGGCGGCGGTTTTGGTAAGAGCTCAAAGCCCACAGGGTGAGGTGTTTTTGCAGGCGGCGATGCCGGCCTTTTATCTGCCACCGGAAACTGGCGTCAAAGAGGAGGTGTTTAGAGCTATCCCAGTGATGATGTTTTTGCGGTACGCCGGAGGAGAACATTGCTGGTCGAGCCCTACCCATTTCGCCAACTTGACTGTCGATGATCCATGGCTCGCCGAACCCTACGGATACCTGAGTTATTTCGGTCTACTTGCCGAAATGGAAAAATCCAATTTTCACACCACCATCGCGTTCATCCCCTGGAACTTCGACCGCAGTACGTCGGCGGTGGGGGAGCTCTTCCGGCGGCACCCCGACCGTTTCTCGATCGCCGTGCACGGCAACAATCACGACCATCGTGAGTTTTACAAATACCAGACTAGCCAGGTGGACTACGCGGCTTCGAAATCGTTGGCGAAACAGGAAGCCAGTCTGCGGCAAGGGCTGGCCCGCATGGAACAGTTCACCACCTTAACCGGCATCCCGTATGATCGGATCATGATTTTTCCCCAGGGTATCGCGCCGCAAAAGACGTTAAACTTGCTCAAAAAGTACGATTTTCTGGCCACGATCAATGGTACGAATGTTCCGATAGATGCCGCAACTCCCACTGATCCGATCTTCTATCTGCGGACGTTCACCATGGGATTCGAGAACTTTCCCAGCGCCGTGCGTTATTGGCCCACGCGTTCGTCGTTCGCCATTGCCCTGGATCTGTTCTGTGGCAATCCGCTATTTTTTTACACACATCACCATTTTTTTGAAAGCGGCATTGCTGCGTTCAACCGCACCGCGGAGTTGGTGAATAAGCTTGAGCCAGGCATAGCCTGGCGTAATCTGCGGACCATCGTCCAGAGTTGGTATCTTGAGAGGCTCCGCGACGACGGCCACATCGACGTGGTGACATTTTCCCATGATTTCGTTTTGGCGAATCGGCGGCCGGGCAACGCGACCTTTTTCGTTCAAAAGGAGGAGACCTTTGATTTACCGATCAACCGCGTGACGGTGAATGATCAGACCGTTTCTTATGAACGCGCTGGCGATACCCTGACATTTGCTCTCTCCCTTCCGGCTGGGGCTTCCCGTCAAATCATCATTGAATATGCCAACGATTTTGATCCTGCCCAAATAAATGTATCGAAGGGCGACTTGCGGGTAGCGCTACTCCGGCGCCTTTCTGATTTTCGTGATCGCACGCTTTCACAAAACCTCGCCGGTCGTACGCTGACCCGCTACTACTATGAGTTGGGTCTGTTTAGATTTGGGCTGCTGTGGTTGGTCTCCTTCTTAGTAGTGAGCGGATTCCTTGGGTTGTATTTTTACCGAAGGCTCAGAAAGCCCGGGGCAATAAGATGAAAAAGATTGCACCGGACGTGAAGTTAGGCGAAGGAGTTCAGATTTACGATTTCGTTAACCTCTATGGTTGTGAGATCGGCGATTTCACCAAGATTGGGACATTTGTGGAAATCCAGAAGGGCGTAAAGATTGGCCAGAACTGTAAAATCTCCAGCCACACCTTTATTTGTGAGGGCGTCACCATCGAGGATAACGTATTTATCGGCCACAATGTGACCTTCATCAACGATGCCTTCCCGCGCGCCACCACGGGAGAAGGGAAACTCAAGGGCGATAAGGATTGGGTTTGTACGCCGACACTGATAAAACGCGGGTCGGCCATTGGTTCCAGCGCCACCCTGTTGAGCGGCATCACGGTGGGTGAGAACGCCATCGTGGGCGCTGGTGCCGTTGTGACTCGCGACGTGCCCCCTCGAACCATCGTTGTGGGCAATCCCGCCCGCAGGCTTCGGGAGGTTGCGGAAGGTGAATAGGGCCACGGCCAAGGAGCAGAGGAATCAGCCGCCCCGATATGTTCAACAATCCCTAACTCAGTTCTGTGGGGTGCGCGGTTTCTTCTTCATTCGGGCTTTCATGTTGACCGAGCGCCGTGGCGCCTGAAGGTCGTCATTGTCGCAGCTAACTAAAAATGCGCCAATATCTCTGCCGTCAAAAGGCCTACCCTCGAAGTCTTTTGTAACGATCGCCGACACCGAGGTGGCGCCGATCCCCCTACACGGTGAAGTGCAATTTAGCTTGAAATGCGGAGGCTGATTTTTTGGCCCCGAGACAAACTGCGGATCGATGGCAAGGGAGTGCGCGTCGCCCCCGGTCGCCGTTTGCCAGTCATTGAAAGTGATTGTTTTGCCATCGTAAGAACAGGACGGGCCGTTGGGCTCGACGGATTTGTAAATGCAGTTATTATCAGAAAAGATATGGCTCTGTTTCACCGCGTAAATAGCTACGTACGGGCTGCTCTTATAAAAAATATTGTTGCAAATCTTCAACTCTTTGATGTTGGCTAATATACAAAGCTCGTACGGTTCCTGATCCACTTTCCCCGCCACGAGCAGGTAGCGATTGTTCTCGTAGAGAGTGTTATTGAAAATGTTTACCTTCGTGCCGGGATTCCATTGCCATTCGTACAGCATGATGCCCGTGTTGTTCCCGTACACGATGTTATTGTAGATACTTATTTGCCCGCCCGCGTCTTGATTCTCGAGATGGATACCGGAAAAGTAATTGTTGAAAATGTAATTACGACGGATGTTGCCGCTGTTGGCATCGTAGTTAATGCCATTGCCGTTGCGATGGTCGTAGATGACGCAGTCCTCAATGGTGACATTGACTGCAGTTGGGTTTACATAGATGCCATGCGTTAGACCCAGTTCCGTGCTGCCGTTGCCGTTGTCGTAAATGATGCAGCGTGAAATGGTGGTGTTGCGGGTATCGAATAGAATTCCGCTACGTACACGCGGCCCGTAGCCGTTGCTGAATATCTTGCAGTCGCTCACGGACCAGCCAGTGCCTCTGCCGAGGGCGATGCCGTTGTCCTGGTTGTGATGGATTTCGCAATTGATCACCGTGCCGTTGTCCGCGGCGTCGGCCGCATGGATGCCGGCGTAGAAATTGTGTACAAATGTGCAGTTTTTGATGGTAACATAGTCTCCCCCCAGCAACAGTCCGGCTCCGCTGTTTTGCTTGCCGTTGGCGCCACGAAGATCGAGGCCATCAATCGTGTAATAATTGCGGGCGTTCCCAAAAATTGCATTATTGCGAACGCCAACTTCCACCCCAGGCTCTCTGTAGAGCTGCGCCGGGTCGACCGTCGAATAAACATAGAGGATGTTGTTTTCCCAATACCACTCAAATTCCCGATCCACGCTGAGTCGGGCAGTGGTTTCCTTGCCCAACTCACCATCAAAAACAACGATGCGAGTCTGGGTAGGCGTGGTCGTTTGCCACACATTATCGGCGCCTGGGGTTGGCGTCCAGTCGACAAACAAATCCGCCGCCGTGATAATGGGTTTTGGACCGTTGCCGTACGCTTCATACATGACGGGAATCCCGCTGACGCCATCATTTTTGATCGCTAACTCCTCGCGCCAGATTTCACCGCTCTTAAACCGAACGACATCGCCAGGCTGGAGATTGGTTCCGTTGACTTTTGAAATGCTGCGCCAGGCTGTGCTCTCTGAGCTGCCATCATTGTCGTCCTTGCCGTTGCTGGCATCGACGAAGTACGTTCTGGCTGTCGCGCTCCCTGCCATCATGGCGGTTGCTGACAGAGCCAGACAAAATAGTGTTTTCAACCTCATCCTTTTCTCCTTTCTTGAGAAAAATATTGTCCCCGGGTTTTGTCCAGGTTGTATCGCTTAGAAAAACTTGTCACCGCGAAAACGCTGAGCTGAGTAGATTGGAAGATTGTGTCATCACGGCTGGAAAGCCCTTATATATAATATTCGGCAGCAAAACCAGGCAGTTTAGCAATCTAGAAGGCTGGTCGGAAAATGGCCTGTCATTCCGGCCTTGTGCCGGAATCCCCTGCTTCTGTGCGGAAACCCGGGAGATTCCTGCATACGCAGGAATGACATGCTAATCTTTTTGGATTTTCCGACCAGCCTTCTAGGGCCAGGTTCAGGCTAATCTCACAGATAGAAAGCCTCCTCCACCGGGCGCAATGGTCGATTGAGCCACAGCGGCCGGCGCAACCCGTTTGGCCCCGGCGCCGGTCGCGTCATCGCCAG
>DASWHH010000481.1:0-4582 GCA_036398295.1 bacterium | reverse complement strand
CGTGCAGCCCGCCGTGCAGGGTACACGGCCGCTAGAAAACAAAGGACGATGGCCGCCAGGGCAATCATGATAAAGTCGGTTCGCTTCATTAAGATTGGCAACGCGCTGATGATATATACATCGGCTGGCAGGGCAAAGAACTGATATTTCTCCTGCGCCCAACACAATGCAAAACCGATGATACAACCCAGACCCGTTCCAATGAGGCCGCCGATCAAACCCTCAAACATAAAGATTTTCATAATGCTGGCAGATGTCGCGCCCATGGACTTCAGAATCCCAATCTCCTTAGTTTTCTCAAGCACGATCATGATCAAGGTGCTCACAATGTTAAAAGCCGCCACCATGATAATCAGGCTGAGAATGATAAACGCCGCCCACTTTTCGATTTTCATCCATGAGAAGAGATTCTTGTTCATCTCAAACCAGGTGACGGTTGCGTAGGGATAGCCCAGCAACTGGTCGATACGACTCGAGACAAGATCAGCCTTATCAAGGTTGTCCAATTTGATTTCCAGGCCAGTGACTGTATTCTTCATATCGAAGAGTTTTTGCGCTTCCTTAATCGCAACATAGGCAAAGACATCGTCAAACTCAAATATCCCCGTCTCAAAATAACCGGTGACTTCGAATGTTTTTAGGTTGGGTATTTTTGCAAGAATGGGCGAAATCCCCGAAGGGCTGAGAATTTGCACCCGCTCACCCAATCCCACTCCTAACTTGTCGGCCAGATACCGTCCCAGCACAATGCCAGGCAGCATGCGCTGGCCATTGGTGCCTTCAACATCACCGACATTGAAGGCACCATAAACCACGTCTTCCGCGATATCCGAGACCTGCCCGATGGTTTCGGGTTCGATACCCTTTAATACTACGTACGACTTTTTATTTTTGGAGATAATCAGGGCTTTTTCATTGATGTAGGGAGAGATACCAATTATGTGTGGAATACCGCGAACCCGATCCGGCAGGGTTGCATAGTCATCTAATCCCTCGGAATGAAATTTTCTCAGCTCGATGTGCGCACCAAAGCCAATGATGCGCGAACGGACTTCGCTCTCGAAACCATTCATGATCGAAAGCACGATGATCAACGCGGCAACGCCAATCATGACGCCAAGGATGGAGATGTAGTTGATCAGGGAAATGAATCCGGTGCGGCGCTTGGAACGAAGATAGCGGTTGGCTATGAATAATTCGTATGACATAATTGCAATTAGAGATTTTCCGGCCGCATGTGCGGAAAGAGGATGACATCCCGAATCGAAGGCTGGTCGGTCAGCAGCATCACCAGTCGGTCAATCCCGACGCCCAGACCCGTGGTTGGCGGCATGCCATATTCCAGCGCGCGCAGGTAGTCATCGTCCAGCATTTGCGCTTCCTCATCGCCTAACTCCAATAGCTTTTTTTGTTCGAGAAATCTCTGCCGCTGATCCAGGGGGTCGTTCAATTCCGAAAAAGCATTGCCGATTTCCCCACCAGCAATAAACGGCTCGAAGCGTTCCACCAGCCGCGGGTCGTCGCGATGACGTTTGGCAAGCGGCGATAACTCCACGGGATAATCCATCACGAACGTCGGCTGAATCAAATTGGGCTCGACTTTCTCGCTGAAGATTTCATCGACGATTTTGCCTTCCCGCCAAAACCCTTCAACTTTAATGCCAAGTTCATTGGCGGCTTTTTGCAGTTCGGGATAACCCCTGCCAAACAACTCCTTGCCGGTGAACTCGCTGATCAAGTCGAAGATTTTGGCGCGCCGCCACGGTGGGGTCAAATCGATTTCACCGCCCTGATGGATGATCTTGCTGGTGCCGGAGATCTCCTTAACAATCTGGCTGATCATCTCCTGCACCAAATCCATCATAAAGTGATAGTCCTTGTATGCGACGTACAGTTCCATCATGGTAAATTCAGGATTGTGGAAGCGATCCATGCCCTCGTTGCGGAAATCCTTGGAGATTTCATAGACGCCATCGAAACCGCCGACGATGAGGCGTTTTAAATAGAGCTCATCGGCAATGCGCAGGTAGAGGTCCATGTCGAGGGCGTTATGATGAGTGACAAAAGGGCGTGCCGAGGCGCCGCCATAAATCGGCTGCAACACCGGAGTCTCCACTTCGAGATAACCGCGCTCATCGAGGAATTTTCTCATGGCAGAAACGACTTTCGCCCGGGTCACAAACACCTTCCGAACGTCGGGATTTACGACGAGGTCAACGTAGCGTTGGCGATAGCGCAATTCCTTATCAGAGAACGGATCAAAGACAATTTTCTCGTCACCCTCGATTTTTTCTTTCACAATGGGCAGGGGGCGCAGGGTTTTAGCCAGTAGTTGGATTTCCGAAGTCTTGATCGTCACTTCATTAGTGCGAGTGACAAATACTTCGCCGGTGACGCCGATGATGTCGCCAATATCCAGCAGGTTGAATATTTCGAAGCCCCGGTCGCCGATTTCATCCTGGCGAACGTAAATCTGAATTTTGCCCTGGGAGTCCATCACATGGCCAAACGTCACCTTGCCGTGGCCGCGGATCGACATCAGTCGCCCGCAAATCGAAACCTTTTTACCAAGATAATTTGCGGACTCGTCCAGTATATTTTTTGAAAAGCAGGTTCGTTCAAATTTATAAGGATAGGGATTGACCCCCAACTCTTGCAGTCGCTCCAGCTTACGCCGGCGCGTCCGCATGACTTCGTTCAGGTCGTCTATTTCTACAGGGCTTTTGGGGTCTTGCATGCTAAATCCTAACGCGGACGAAATCTTATTGGGACGCAGGTAAACACTGATGAACGCTGATTTTTATTTTTATCTGCGTTCATCTGTACTACAAATCAGCAACATTGTGCCTTTTTAGCAAAGTTTTGGCCACGGATTCTCACCGATGAACACGGATTTTTTGAACGAAATTTTTAAGTCCATTTCTTTTAACTGCTTGCCTGCCTGTGCAGACCCGCCTGCCGGACGGGCAGGCAGGCGGCTCCGCTGCGCTGGGAAAATCTGCGTCCCAAAGTTTTTTACTTTTTTCGACAGCTAAATTATGAAATAATTTTCTCACTTCTCCCTTTGCCGTCCCCTTAATAGGGGTCCTTGATAACTTATTTGTAAACCCTAGGCACCCGCCCCGAAACCCAGCATGTCACCTCGTAGGGAATGGTGTTCAGTTTCTGGCAAATTTCATAAATGGTGATCTCCTCGTTTCCCTGCCGGCCGAGCAGCACCACCTCGTCCCCGGCCACAATCTCACTCCCCGGTCCCACATCGACCATAATTTGATCCATGCAGACGCGACCGACCAGCGGAAATCGGCGACCTCGAATCAGAACCTCGCCGCGGCTGGAAAGCGACCGGTTGTAACCATCGGCATAACCGATGGGCACCGTCGCGATGGTGGTGTTACGGACCGTTTGGTATGTGCGATTATAACTAATAAATGTGTCTTTTTCAACCTCTTTTGTGAAAATCACCCGCGACTTGAGGGACATGGCTGGTTTCAGAGGAAGACTCTTCGCCGTTTCGCCAGCAGGATAATATCCATACAGGCTCACACCGGGGCGCACCATGTCAAAATATGATTCGGTCAAATTCAATACCGCCCCGCTGTTGGCCGCATGTTTTAGCGGTACCGTGATGCTTCTGTCTTCCAAATCCACGATGATGTTCTTAAACCGGGCCAACTGGATTTTTGAGTAGGCCGGATCGGCTTCATCCGCTGAAGACAGATGGGTATAGATTCCTGAGATTCTGATATGACCTAATTCTGTCAGCGCGGAGACTAATTCCGACGTTTCCTGCCAGGGCGCTCCCACCCTGCCCATACCGGTATCGATTTTGACATGCACACCGGCGGTTTTGCCGGCTCTGCGAGCACGTTGGGAAAGCACACGCGCGCTGTGTCGATCATAGACTGTGAAATCTAAATCATGGCGCAAGAAATCTGCGATTTGATCTTCAAAAAATCCGCCGAACACCAGGATCGGCTGGGTGATCCCCAACTCCCGTAATTGTATTCCCTCCTCGACCAGCGCCACTCCGAAGTAGTCGACTTTCTGCTCCACCGCCACTTTTGCCACCTGCTCTACCCCGTGCCCGTACGCATTGGCTTTCACCACCGCCATCACTCTTGCCGCAGCGACTCGTTTCTTGATTTCCTGTAGATTGTGGGCGATGGCCGGTAAATCGATTTCGGCGTAGGTGACGCGGCTTTCAAGCGGGGATATCGTCTTCAATGGTGGTATTCACTTTGTTGTCTTTCTGCATCAGAAAGGCGTGGATAAAATCGTCGAGGTCGCCGTCCACCACCCGTTGAATGTTGCTGGTTTCGTGACCGGTGCGGTGATCCTTCACTAAGTTGTAGGGCTGGAACACATACGAGCGGATCTGGCTTCCCCAGGCGATATCTTTCTTGTTTTTTTCGAATTCCGAAAATTTCGCTTCCTCTTCTTCTTTCTGCTTTTGATGGAGTCGCGCCATCAGAATTTTCATGGCGCTACTTTTGTTTTTGTGCTGAGAGCGTTCGCTCTGGCATTGCACCACGATGCCGGTCGGGATGTGGGTGATGCGTACCGCTGAGCTGGTTTTATT
>DASWHH010000480.1:0-2977 GCA_036398295.1 bacterium | reverse complement strand
GCCTGCAAGCACACAAAACAGAACCAAGGAAAGCATGCGATAGAAAAAATTCACGCTATTCACTCCAAGCCGTTAAAAGCGGAAGCACAACTCAGTTGACATCACTTCTGGAGCCGGATCAAGGCAGTTTCCGGACCGACTTGTCCAGGGGCCCCATGGCAATCAGTCCACAGTCCGGACCTGGCGCGTTTTAAGGCGTGATGCGCGGGCCTCAAGAATGCTAAGCTGCTTTTTCGTCGGATTGCCAACGATCATGCGGCACGCCTTCGATCCTGTGAACTACCAGCGAAACTTCGTCTCAACCAAGTGGACAGTTTTGAACAATGAAATACGTAGAACTTGCAAGCGGTGAAAAAGTCCCGGCCCTGGGCCTTGGAACGTGGAAGATGGGAGTAGGAGCTGCCGACGAGGCAGCGCAACTGCGCGCCCTCCAAACCGGCATAGCCCAGGGAATGACGCTGATCGATACGGCGGAGATGTATGGCGATGGCCAGTCGGAGCAACTCGTCGCCAAGGCCATAGCGGGCCAAAGGGAGAAGGTTTACGTCGTCTCAAAGGTGCTGCCGCAGAATGCCAGCAGGAAGGGCACCGTCAGGGCCTGCGAGGCCAGCCTCAAAAATTTAAAAACAGATGTTTTGGATCTCTATCTGCTGCACTGGCGCGGTTCACATCCCTTGTCGGATACGTTCGCAGCGTTTGAAGAATTACGCGCCGCCGGCAAAATCCGGCATTTTGGCGTGAGCAATTTCGATGTGGGTGATCTGGACGAACTGGAAAAGCTGGTTCCCAATACGGGCTGTGCCGCCAATCAGGTCATGTACAATCTGTCCGACCGCGGCATCGAATGGGATCTCTATCCGAAATGCCGCAAGGAAAAAATTGCGGTCATGGCCTATTGTCCGCTCGGCCAGGGCCGCCTGATAAACAATCGCGGTCTTGAACCGATTGCGAAAAAACATCAGGTCACAAGCGCGGCGATTGCTCTCGCCTTCACGCTGAGACTGCCTGGCGTGATTTCAATTCCCAAAAGCAGTCACGAAAAACGGGTATTGGAGAACGCAGTTGCCGCCGATCTTGTTCTCGATGACGAGGATCTCGCCACCCTGGACAAACTTTTTCCTCCACCCCGGCGAAAGCATTCGCTTGCGATTACCTAAGCTGGCCAATTGCGCGGGATCAAAAGCCGGAAAAATGAGGCCCGTGGGTTGCAACGATCGGGCGCCCGTTTCCTGATTCCTAACCGAGACGCCCGCCGCCTGCCACATGAGATGACCAGGCATCCGCGGCTTCTTCCATGGCCT
Source organism: bacterium (assembly GCA_036398295.1). Classification (GTDB taxonomy): domain Bacteria; phylum Zhuqueibacterota; class Zhuqueibacteria; order Oceanimicrobiales; family Oceanimicrobiaceae; genus DASWHH01. Next base: position 1,676 of record DASWHH010000480.1, on the reverse strand, counting down.
CCAAGATACAGTCTTCAATCGGGCCGGCGTCCTGTTCAATCTCACCTATCGTGATGGCAACAGCCTGGGCGTCTGCTATGCATTTTGCAGCAAGAGCGGCAATTCCTGAATCGTCGTCGGGACATGAACTACTGTCTATGTTTTCAACTATCCACGCCTCAAGAAATTTGGTTCCACGTTCACTCATTTCCTGGCCTTTCAATCTAATGAAACCCCGTAAACGAAGGTCTCCCGGCGCAAACGCCGGACTCATAAATTGGTTCCACCCCAAACTAGAGTTCACGATACGGAAAAGGGGAAAACCACCAGGGCTAAGGGCCATTGGCCTCGCCCCTTCAGATATGTGTCCCGATTATTCGATATTTACGCAATTTCTCAGCGAGCCGGAGAGCCTTTCGCCCTATGGTTGAATCTGACTTACTGCATATCGAAAATGAATTGTGCCCGTGCAGCTATACAAAGGTTCTTCTGCCATGAATGCCAATTACACGCCCGCAACCAATTCAATAAATGACGGCTCCCAGATCCAGCCGCAGTTCCGGTTGCGCTTCGAACGGTCCGCTTCACACAGCGCACGGGGCCGCTGTCTCGTCGACGTGCTCCTCAAAAATAACGGGACCATTGCGGCCAGCTTTCCATTTTTCTGTCTCACAAACCTTGCGCGCGGTGAAACCGTGGAACTTGCCCGGGGTCAAAGCCGTAAAGCGCTTGGAGCTAACCGGCCAATGCTCAAAGACTTGCTTCGCGGCAGGATCAGCAAGTTCGATCTTGAAAAGCTGACGGCGCTGGATTGGCGCGCCGGGTTGACGGTGAAGATGAGCGTGCGGAAAAAAGCGGCAAAGCGGGCGGCGTAAAGTGCGGTGAATTGAATGCACCGTAATTCTACGGGAAGGTCTCCGAAGAACTTAATGTTGAGCGTAAGTAACCATTGAAACTATTTACAGCAATGAATTCAGGTAGAGTTAAAATATGCACAAATTTCGTATTGGGTTTCTTTTGATTTTGATGATTGCCGGAGCTAGCGCCAGCCATGCTGGCACGACTGAATGGATGTCAAATTCTCAGCTTGATAGCTATTCCAAATCAAGAATGATTGGCAAACTTTACGGTACAGAGATTGATTGCAAAGATTCAACCAGCGGCCCGCTACTCAAGATAATACATAGCGCCTTTCCAAAGGGCTACAAACCCCTTTCGGGAACAAAGCTATTCTACCGTTGGCACTGGTTGATCGTGAAATCATCTGACTTGAGCGATGCCGTAACGAAAAAGGCCCGCAAGGAGAAACGTCATCTTAAATGGCGAGTGATACAGCGGAACTCCTATGTTGATGCGGCAGGCGTCAAGATGACTTGCGCCATAGTCTACCGCTAGACTGAGCGCTGCAGGGCTCTCTCAGAACGAAGCGTAGAATTCTTCATGCGTGATGCCGGGGTTACGGTGACAGTGCATTTAATCACTGTTCGGACCAATGTTTTATCAGGCAACCCCTCACCCTCCCATCCTTCTCGCCGATAAATCGGGGAGAAATGAGTGTCACTTTTATACATCAGTCACACATCCGACAAAGTCGGCTCTGGCAAAATCAATGATTCGAGGTTATTTTACCATCAGGCAACATATTAGACGGCTCGTATTTCAGCGTTATATAATTGCTTTTGTTTGCCTTTTCCACC
>DASWHH010000479.1:0-4693 GCA_036398295.1 bacterium | reverse complement strand
CACACGTGTTGGCCATCGGTAACCGGCGAGGGCGCGGCGGCATTGCTCTCCCCCTGGCGAATGTCAGCATTGCCGGGGCCGACCACTTTCTGCCAAAGCAGTTTGCCGGCGCTGCTGGCGCAGATGAGCACGAGGTTGTCGCCGTCCGCTGAAGTCAGGAAGAGCCGATCGCCCCAAACCACCGGCGTGGAGGGCGCGGGCCCGGGCAGCTCCAGCCGCCACTTCAGCTTTTCGGTCGGACTCCATTTTGCCGGCAATCCCGTCTCCGCGCTTACACCATTATTCTGTGGACCACGCCACTGGGGCCAGTCTTCGGCAAAGCTCACTGCAATTGGAGTCACCCAATAGAAAACAGCTGAAACGAGAATCGCCGTTCTTAAACCACGGTGCATGACCATTCTCCCTCTTATCTTTTTTGTTCTCTGCCCTGTTCTCTGCCTTGTTCTCTGCCGCCGCCCCTGCCTCCGCGGTGTCGATGAGAAGGGGATCTTTGGCTGCTGACATATTCCGCATGTTGTTTGACCTTGCGATACTCGGCAACGGTCAAGTTGAGCCACGCAAAATAGGAGCCGCCAGCAAAAAGGGCCAGGGTAAGGGATGCTGCAAGCCACAGTAGAGGTTTGTTTTGGATCTGGGGCGTCTGCACGGACATAAACAAGTTGAAGCTAACCAGGATGAGCACCGCGTTGAGCGCCCAGCCTCTACAAATTCGCATTCGGCTTCTGCCGTATTCGAGCAAATCGCCCAGGCGCTCTGAGCCCGTGTAGACCAGTCGTCTTGAGCGATAGTAGTCGTTGATGTTTTGAAACCACTTGCTGCGCAGAGTGTTGCCCCGCATTTTCTCGAAGCAGAAGTCGGCGATACGATCGGTGATGATTCCTAAAACATAAACAACAGATAGGGCTGGAATCAAGACAGTGAAAGAAAATAATGTTTCGAGAGAAGTGACCCAGCCGATTCCAAAGAAGCTGAAGACGAACAAGGCGATCCAGGTGGCCGCACCGATGCCGATGACAATTAACTCAACAAACAGGTTGGTTGTGTTCATTCATTTCTCCATTATCAAAACAATTTTCGTGTGGCAAACACCAGTTCAGTAGTCCGCGTCACGTGCCAACTGAACTCGATTCGCCTATTTTTTAAAATCTTAGAGATTTTTATTGACAAAATCAAATATATTTTCATTTTAGCGACAGCGGCGCCGGTTTTGATTTTCACAGGTGATCCTTGGCGCACGGAAATCGAAGTTGTTGAGTTGCTTTAAAAGCGATATCACAAAATTGATTTTGATTTCAGGCGATCGGAACTTTTTCTGAAGTGCCAAAGTATCCATTGCATTACTGGACAACTAAAAAGTGGCACAGCCCTTATGAGCGTTTTCAGTAAAAGAAATTTCTACTATCTGTCCTCGGCTTTGATCAGCCTGCTGCTAGTTCTCGCCTGCATTCCAGACGATATGCTCGTTCCGAATGAATCTGATGTGAACGTTTTGTCAATGGTGGCTGCCACATTTGGAGGTGGCGCTGCAGAACGCGTTCTCTCAGCCCCGGAAGTGACACCAACCGACGAGGATCTGACTTTTGACGACCTCCACCGGGCGCCAACCGACCAACTTAAGATTTCTGATTACTTTGAGCTCGATGAACACACAGCCTCTTTAATCGATCCGGTCAGCTATTTTTTCGAGAACAATCTTCACTATAATTTGCCGCGTATTACTTACCGCTTATCATCCACAGAACACGCCTCGGAAGGTTGATTGACCCACCCGCAACGGCTTTCACAAAAAGCCGTGATTCAGCTTTCTCAAATTTGGTTGCTCTTTTTGTAAGATTCTTCTGGCTGCAAATCGCCGTGATTCAGTCGCAATGACAAAGTGCGGTGCAGCTTTAACAAAGTTGAATTATCTGTTTTAACTTTGAAAGGAGGCTCAAAATGAGTAGAGCAATTCTTTCCTTCACGGTTTTGTCCACGATGCTGTTTACCTCTCTGGTATTCGCGCAGGACAAGAAAAGGTACGATGTCTTTCTGGCCGCGGGTATTGAATCTCCCATTTCGCCGGACAGATTCAACGACACCTACAAGAAGGTCGGCTTCAACGGACAGGTGGGCGCCGACTATTTCTTAACGAATCGAATTGCGGTGGGCGGCAATCTCGCTTACAACCGATTGATTCTGGATAAGGATTTTCTCAGAAGCGAAATCGGTTTGGCCAACGCCAATGTCAGCGGCGGCAATCTGTCCGTCTGGGAGTTTGATGGTATCGGCAAGTACTACTTCCTTCCGTCTGCCCGAGCTACTAATCTTTACTTCGTTGGGGGCCCGGGCCTGGCTGTTGCAAAGATCTCCAAGCTGAAAGTCACACCCAGCGGTGGCACGACCACTACAACGACTTTCGACAATGAGACGGATTTCATGCTGACCGGCGGGATCGGCGTCACCCGCCAACTCAATTCCCGCTGGAGTGTTTTTGCAGAGGGTCGTTACAGCTATATCTTTGCGAAGAATTCCAGCCAGGATTTCGCCAACGGCAAAAACCCATCCTATCTGCCGGTGCGGATAGGTGTTATTTTCTAATCAACCGTTACCTGCCCTTCGCCTGCCTTTCCCGACCGGGAACGGCAGGGCGTAGGGCGAACCAAATCAGAAAGGAGTTACAAATGTTAAACCCGTCTTTTCGTTTCATCAGCAAGACCTTGATGCTGGTCTTATTTGCGCTGTTGGTGTCAGGCATCTCGGTAGTCAGCGCCCAGAACTCTTCCAGGATGGCCATGGAAAAAAATCAGGCGGTTTTGCGGAACATCTACGACAAGGTGTTTAACACCGGCAAAATCGAGATGCTCGATCAGTACATCGCCAGCACCTTGCAAGAGCACGATCCGTCCATAACCAGCCCCGGCCTGCAAGGCGTTAAGCAGTGGTATCACTCGTTTCATACCGCGTTTCCGGATGCCCATTTCAGAGTCGATAATATCATCACACAGGGAGACTGGGTGGTGGCGCGAGTCACAGTTACCGGCACACAAAAGGGCGAGTATATGGGAAACCCCCCAACCAACAAACCATTCACCATGGAAGTCATCGACATCGTGCGGATCGCCAATGGTAAAATCATCGAGCATTGGGGCGAGGGAGACATGCTGGGAATGCTGCACCAGCTTGCCTGGAGTGGCACGCCCAGCCTGAGCGCCAAATAACCTCACGGTCGTACCTGGCCGCCTTTACGGACGGGGCAGCCAGGTACGCAAGTCGAAGCAACAAGCAAGATCGGCGGGCGGGGTTTCGCTTCTGCCCGCCACCCTCTTCACCACTTTTACCAGGAGAAAAAATGCTTAGTATGATCATGATCATAGAAGATGATGAGACTTTGTTGCGGCTTTATCGGCAGGAACTGGAATCAGAGGGCTATACCATCATCCCGGTGGAGTACGAATGGCCCGCCCTCGAGATCCTGAAAAAAGAGCCGGTGGCGCTCATCATACTTGAAGCCCATCTCATGAATGACTTTGACTTCCGCCACCTGCAAAGGTTTCTGGACATCAATCCGCACGTAAGAATCATTGTCAATTCGTATGCTACGGACTGCGAGATGGATTTCCGCAGTTGGGCCGCCGACGCGTTTCTGAGCGAATCGCACGCGGTGGCAGAGCTGAAGGACTAAGTCAACCGCTTTCTTCCTCGCAATTGAGCGCTCAAGGTTTGCGCGGCCGTCCAAATTCTTAGTGGAGTGTTTGTCGTCAACAAGCCGTTGGAGTTGGCGTCATCGGCCATCAATGCGGGACGCACGGCTGTTGACTCTGAGTTCAGAATTTTTTCAACAGCGAGATTTGACCGGCATGGTAGAGGTCATGCTGAATCAGGCCGTGCAGCATAACATAAATGCTGGTGTCCTGGCCCGGCGCTTTGGTTTCAAGCTGTGGGTCGCTCATCTGTAAGATGGTTTGAACCAGAGTCTCATGGGCTTGCTGCAAAGCTGCTTGGGTCTTCTGCCAGGCTGGGACACTGGTCTCCCGCACCGGCGGCCAATCTTCTGCTGTCGTCTCATTGACGGTATTGCCGCGCAGCCGGCGTTCCACGATACTGTTCCAACTGGCAATGTGCTGCACGATCTCCCAAATGCTATGCGCATTAGGGATGGGTCGTGCAGCCGCCTGTTTCGCAGAAACATCGGAGAGAATTTCCATCACCGCCGGACCATGCCAGGCGTTTCTGGAAAATGAGCGATTGAGTTGATCAACTAATCGTTGGATCTCCAAAGCCAGTTCTCCTTTCTTAGCCTGTGACCAATGGTGATGCCCGATTGTTCGTCAGTACGGCCGATTCAAGGGGCATCCAGTCCCGACCACTGGGGGAAGATTCGAAAACAGGTGTGGCTCTTGATTTTGAGACAATTTACAGATTCTCTGGAACGATGTCAATGAAACAAAGCGAAGAGCGTAGAGCGAAAGCGAATTTACGCTCTTCGCTTTACACCCCACGCTCAATTTTGAAATGAAGCATTTAAGAAGGAATAGCACAAAGCCCCGTTAGCTTTCAGAAAGCTGGCGGGCTTTTTTTTAAAAGCACCACGGGCTCTTTGGCAAGTGCATGCCAGCTTTTTAGAAAGCAGGCGAGCTTTTTTGAGATTGGTTACGGCGATTTTGCCACTTGTTGACAAAAAATGTCTTGACTCATCATTACAATTTCTTATCTT
>DASWHH010000478.1:0-7194 GCA_036398295.1 bacterium | reverse complement strand
TTACCACACCCATTGAAGAGCGATTTTATTCCGGTGGCAACTACTCAGTCCGCGGGTGGGCTCGGCAATTCTTGGGGCCGCAGGTGATCAACGACAGCACGGGAACCGTCGTGCCGCTGGGCGGCGACAGCGCCCTTGAGGGCAGCCTCGAATATCGCCACCCGATTTACAAGGATTTCACCGGCGCCGTGTTTCTTGATTATGGCAACGTGTGGCAAAAATGGAATCGCTTTTATTTGCTGGATTTGTATTATGCCATCGGCTACGGCCTGCGATGGAATACGTTCATCGGCCCCATTCGTGTGGACGTGGCCTGGAAGCTCAACAAGCAGCCCTTAGACCATAGACGGATGCAGCTTCATTTTAGTATCGGGCAGGCGTTCTAATAGGCAGAGCGCATAGAGCAAAGCGCAAGGAGCAAAAAGCAAGAAAACAGCGCAAAAGAGTTAAGCGTCTTTCGCTTATGCTCTCTGCACTATGCTCCTTGCGGCATTATTCACGTTGGTGACAACTGAGATCTCAGGATTAGAAAACGGTCGGGCTTCAGAATCTGCAAATAATTCACATGAGTAAGTTGATCAAGTATTTTTCATATGCGTTGCTGGCGGTGATCGTCCTGGTGCTGCTGCTGGCAGTGTTTACCCAGACTCCGTTTTTCAAAAACTGGCTGAAGAACAAAATCGTCCGCCTCGCCGAACCTCACCTCAACGGCACGCTGCAACTGGGATCGCTGCAAGGCAACCTTTTCACCTATTTTCAAATCGACGACCTGGCCCTCACCGTCGATGATACAAGTTGTCTGAAATTGCCGCGGCTGTTTGTCCGCTTCAACCCCTATGCGTTGTTGAATAGGAAAATCTTGCTTCGGCAGATCATCCTCCAGGCGCCGGAAATCCACTTAATTCAGGTCGATTCGACCAATTGGAACTTCCAACGAATTCTGAAGCCCGCCCCGGCGGACACTTCTAAAAAGTTCAATTGGTCGGTGGCCGCGCCGAATATTGTTCTCGCCACGGGCGTGGTGGAGGTTCGGGCTCTGAGAACAACGCCGGTTGCGATTCCAAAGCGCATTGAGAATTTAAATGTGATGTTGGGAGTGTGGTTGAATGAAAACGAAACTCAAATCTCCTTGGAAAATTTGAGCTTCGATTCGCAGGAGCCCAATCTGAGCTTCCGCACCAGTCAATCCAACCTGCAATTCTCACGTGAGGGTCTGCAGGCCCGGGACCTTGAAATCCAGACCGAGGCGTCGAAACTTTCTTCCAATGTCGAAATCCGCAATTTCAACGATCCCTTCATTGACGCGCTGGTTCAAGGGTTGCCGATCTCGTTGGCAGAGCTGCGCCGGGCTTTTCCAAGTTTTGAAATTTACGGAGACCCGAAGCTCGTTTTCAAAGTACGTGGTCCGCTGAACCAGCTCGAAGTCAGCTCCCGGCTCTGGATGGGTGGGAATGATATCACGGCTTCCGGAAATCTCCAGCTTAAGGAATCTCCGTTTCGGTACGAATTGAAGGGCGAAGTCGCCCATTTGAATTTAGCTGACTTCACCCATGATTCCTCGCTTGCCAGCAACCTCAATTTCGATTTTGAGATCGCCGGCGCCGGCGTGGAGTTTGGGAAAATGAACGGTCTGCTGACCGTGGCATTGGACACCAGCCAGATGTTCGGACTGCGGTTCGAGCCCATCGCCGGGCAGTTTGAAATGGCGGATTCAACGCTGACATTTTCTTTGCGAACCCAATCCCGTGGCGCCATCGCTGATGTGTCGGGGTCGTTGAATTTCATGAGAAAACTGATTGCCTATCAAATGCACGCGGAGATAAATGACTTTGATGTGCGGCCGTTTATGGACTCGACCCTGGTTTACAGTGATCTCGATCTGCGCCTCGACGTCGATGGGGAAGGAGTGGATTTGGAGACTCTCCTCGGCAATCTCAGCCTGGACATTGCGCCCTCGACGATCAACGGCGTGCCGATCGACTCCGCTCATTTTCAATTGCAGATAAAAGAAAAGACGCTGAACTTGAAAGAATTTTGGGTCGCTTCGCCACTGGCAAAAATAACCGCCGCCGGTGACATCTCCATTCACAAAGAAAATCACCTGCAAGTCGACGCCGAATTCATTGATTTTTCGGTGCTGGCCGGGGCCATGCCCGTGGACTCCCTGGCGGGCTGCGGCCGTTTCAGTGGACGATTCGAGGGGCCGCTGGATTCTCTGCTCGTGAGCACCACCATCGAACTCTCGGAATTTGCCGGCATCGATTTCCAGGTCGGACAATTTACCGCTACGGCTAAGGGCGTGTACTCCAGCAGCGGCAGCCGTTTCGAGCTGGCCGGGCAGACGGATACCACCGCCGCCTTTGGCGTGACCGAACTGCGATCTGATTTTCGCTTGAATTACGCTGATTCCGTCATCCAGTTCAGAATCGCTGCCCAGAAGTCAGACGACATCTCGGCCGTCACCGCCGGTGAGCTCCACTGGGACGACGCCGGCTATGATGTTATTCTCCGGGAACTGGAATTAAATCTGTTGCAGCAACTTTGGCAAAAGAAGAATGAACCGAGCATCATCCGCATCTCGCAAGATGGCTATGCGATTTCCGATCTGGTGTTGCATAACGGCGAACAAATGTTTTTTCTTTCCGGCAAATTGAATCTAGAACAAGACAATGACCTTACCCTTCGTATGCAAAACGTTGACCTGGCCAATTATCGCGTATTTTTGGAAGAGGACGTCAATCTCAATGGCCGCCTGGATGCAGAACTGCTGTTTTTGGGCAATATGGCGGAGCCTGAGCTTAAGGGAAATTTTCAAATCGCCAATTTGGAATACTACCAGGTGCCGTTTGAGAACTTTTCAGGTCTTGTCGATTTCAGTGCCGATACGCTCGCTTGGAAAGCTGTTTTGTCGAAAGTGACGAATGATAGTCTGATGGAAACCAGCGGATTCGTGCAAATGAAGATATCGATCTCACCGTACGTGTTTCAGCTGCTATCCGATCAGCAAGTGGTGATCAAAGTCAGCACGCGCGGCCTCGATCTGTCTTTTCTACAGCTGCTTTCGCCGGATATCAAGAATCTGAAGGGCACCCTGGTAGCGGACATTGTTTTGCGCAACACTTTGAACGACCTGCGCGGGATCGGCCCAATCCGTTTGTTCGACGGACAGTTTGACCTGCCGACTTTAGGAACCAAATACCGTGATATCAATCTGGTTTTGTTGTTGCAAGAAAAGGAATTGCTTATCAAAGATTTTCGCATGAAGTCAGACGGCGGTGAGTTGAGTTTGGTGGGGGGTGGGCTGGCCCTGTCTGAAAAGAGCCTCGAGGACTTCAAAGCGCACTTCCGTGCCAATAATTTCCGGCTGATGAACGATAAACGCATGCAGGCCAAGGTTAAGGGTGATCTTGAAATCTCCGGCAGCATTCAAGCGCCGAAATTTGCCGGCGAAATCACCGTGACTGAATCCCGAATCTACTATCCCGCCTGGTTTGAGTATGAGCATCTCGTGGAGTTGACCAGCCAGCCGTTTTTTATCATTTCCGACGACTCCGCTGTTTTTGACAGCAGCGGCGCCATGCGCTTTCAGAAAAAGCGCACCACTGCCGAGGGCGACTTCACCGAAACCGAGTTATACAAGCGGCTGCGGGGCGAGCTGGCCATCTATTTTCCTCGCAATACCTGGATTCGTGGCGAGGATACCAATATCGAGGTTGAAGGCGAGTTGGTTGCGGTGAAAGAAGGCCCGGAGATTGTTTTGTTTGGCAGCTTCGCAACCATTCGTGGTTACTACGAGTTGTTTGGAAATCGTTTTCAAATAAGCCAGGGCGAAATGATTTTTCACGGCGAACCGGATCCCAACCCGGAGGTGAAAATTGAAGCGGTTTACGAGTTCCAGGACGCCGCCAGCGAGGATCGCCAAAAGCATGAATTCAAGGTTGCGATTACGGGAACATTGTATGCCCCGGAATTCAAATTTACGCTTGACGAACAGGTCGCCGAACAGCAGGACATCTTATCGATTCTGCTATTCGGGCAGCGCAAATCGGATTTGTCCGTGGGGGAGACCTACCATGCATCCAATGAAACCGACCTCGAAGATCGTGCCACCGGCCTCGTGGCCGGACAACTGTTGAAGCGGTTGTCGGGAAAGATTAGCAAAGAATTGAGCCTCGATATGATTCAAATCGAGAGCGGAAAGAACCTGACCGACTCCAAGGTGCGTATCGGAAAATACGTTACCCCCGACGTATTTGTCAGCGTCAGCCAGGATTTTGGCGCAGAGGGCAACCGCAAAGTCGAGCTGGAATACGAACTGCCCAAAAAACTCTTCTTTCTTAATCTCCTTTTGCAGGCTTCCGTTGAGCGGCGTGGCTCTACGGGTTTGGACATTATCTGGAAAATTGAGTGGTAAATTTTTCTGCATAACCCTCGAATCTGTAGGTATATATTATCTGAGTTTTAAAGGCCACGGCAAGTGCTTTCTGACATCCACCGATTGCGCGCATTGCACTGAATTGTCCCCAGGTTGATGGCTTAGCCTTTCCGCATTTTCTGACAGTCTTGTAGTGGTATTCAACTCTACGGTCATTTCTGCCGAAGAAATCTTATGTCGTACAAACCCGGGTAAAGGAAGGAATTATACTCAAAACAGGCACGGAGGTGCACACATGACAAGGGGTGGAAAAAATGTCGGCAACGAGCTTCAGTTTGCCGAATTGTTGAGCGCTTTGCGTAGGTCGGATCATTGGCTCGAAAACGTTAAGCTTAAAAAAATAGTCTCTTATGGCGATCGACTGCTACCACACCTGGAAGATATTTTGACGCAGTCCCTCGATTCGAACCTTCATCCATCGCAGCCGGGAGATTGTCAGCCGCAAGGCTATGCTGTGCTGCATGCCCTTTTCCTTTTGACCCATTTACAGGCCGAGAAGTCCCTGCCAGTCATTCTGAAATTCCTGTCTCAAAAGCCGGATTTCCTTGACTGCTATCTGCACGACTCCCTCCTTGATGAGATCTGGGAAGTACTGTTTGGCCTGGGCGAGAATCACCTTGCGGAATTGGAGAAGTTTGTTCTCAACACCCGAAACAATACTCTGTCACGTCTGGCCGTTTGTACGGCGCTGATTCAAATTGCTCTGCACCACCCGACCCGCAAGCGGCGCGTTACGCAAGCCTTCAAAGGACTTTTGAGTATCAAAAACGATGATCCGGATTTCATCGGGCTGGTAATCAGCGAACTGTTGGATTTGAAAAGCCCTACACTGCGTCCGTTTATGCTCGCGGTGCTGAGTAAAAACGAAGTCTGGTCCGGCATCATCAGTGTTGAGGATGTGAGCCGAAGTTACAAAGACAAACATGTCCGTAAATTGATCCCCATCGATCTCTTTGAACGATACCGGCTGTACACCCGCTTTGCTCACGTTACCCCCGTCAAAACGTTGCACAAAACCCAACGCCGGGTTGAGAAGTCCTGGTAGTGTTGGTGTAGTTGGCTTCAATTTTGCTATCTTATGATTGGCTCGCTTTTCCCCCTGGCAGAATGATTAGCTCGGAAAAGACAATGTGAATATTGGAGATTGAGCAGGTAAAATATGCACGATGAAGGGCTTTCAGAACTATTGTCTAACAGCCGCGCCGTGGGCGCTTTTAAACACGCTGTACTGAAATTTTCCAGTGGCGATGATTCCGATTTCATACGTTATTCCAGGGGATCGCCAAGAATCAAGGTCCTGCGAGTGTTGATGAAGCTTCTTGAAGCCTACCCCACGGAAGAAATCGCTGGAGTTCAAATAGATGCGCTCTCCACTTGTTCGACGTTCCAGGGTATAATGATCCTTGGGCCGACCGGCAAAAGAATCAGCTTCAATTGGGATTGCCGATGGAAGGCTGCAGAAGCCGGATTCGTCACCTGGTATGGTGTCCCGGATCAATCCAAAGCCGCCGAGCTTTTTGGCTTTCAGTGTTTCCGTGAGTTTCAGGAAGTAGTGGTATAATTCAACTTGATTTTTAGGCGATCTTTTCGTAAACTGCCGTTCAATTTTTCGAGATCGACGCCAAACACAACATGACTAATGATTGTTGAAGGAAAAACAAAAATTTCGAAGCATCAGCTGGTAGAGCAGTCGCAGACTATTTATGATATCCGGCCCTATCTACGCCAGATGGATTATGCCACGTTCATCTACCTTGGTCTAGTAAGCGGATTGTTGTTGTTTTTCCATCGCGGGGTGGCATTCTGGCCACTGCTGGTTTTGGCGCATGTGATTGTGGGTTTACTACTGGTGTACTTGATTCGGTTTGCGGAAACCACCACTTCGAAGATTTTGATGTTTTTTCGCGACACGTATCCGTTTTTTTTGTATACCTTTCTGTTCAAAGAGGTTAGCATCATCGTCAACGTGTTGTTTCCATTTTGGCTTGAGCCCTGGCTAATCAAATGGGATTTATTGCTGTTTGGCAACCATCCAACCGTCTGGCTGCAGAATCTCTCGTCCAGCTGGTTCTCGGAAGTGATGGCTTTTTCATATTGGTCCTATTACGTCTTTATCCCGTTTGTCGGTTTCTTGCTATATTTCAAAAAGGATCGCAGTCTGTTTCACTCATACGCCTTCAACCTGGCGTTTACAATGTACACCTGCTATTTTCTGTTTTTGTTTCTAACGGCGCGTGGCCCTCACGAAACCCTGGTCCATTTGCACATCGATCGGGATTTGGGTTGGATCTTTGATCGAATGGTGCACAGTCTTCAAAACACGGCCAGCATATCGGGAGCCGCGTTTCCCAGCTCGCATGTGGCAGCCATGTGGATTTCATGGATTTTCGTTTTCAAGCACCGCAAGCTCCTGGCATGGACCTTTCTGCCACTGATACTTTCACTGAGCTTTTCGGTTGTCTACATGCAGTACCACTATGCCGTGGATGCTATCGCCGGTGTACTCCTGGCAGCATTGACCTATCCCCTCGGCCTGAAAATCGAGGAGAGATTCCGGCCGCTTAGATCAGCGCCGGGCTGCCAATAAAAACTGCTGTAACTCATGAACAAGAAGTCGATCAGGTATTTTTTCGCAATTCTCTTGCTTTCCTTCGTAGTGCCACTTGCGGCGCAGACCACCTCGGCTGGCGGCCGCGGAATGTTTCGAGTGTTTTCTGCCGAGACGATTCAACGCGGGTCGGTCTTCATTACGAATTCTT
>DASWHH010000477.1:0-2557 GCA_036398295.1 bacterium | reverse complement strand
TGGATACACGACTTGTGGCGGTTGCCCCGGCGGCAACGTGGAATACGCGCCGGAAGAAATGAAGAAGAACAGCGCCGAGGTGATACATTTTGCCACGGGCCTGGTGGTCGGCTATCCGCCCTGTCCGTACGTGTGCCATTTTCATGACTTCATCAAAGAGAAATATGGACTCGAGGTGGCGATCGGAACCCATCCGATTCCGCAGAAATACTACACCACGCATCAGAGCTTGGGAACATGGACTTCGCCGGAGTGGCAGGAGATCATCAGGCCGACCTTGGCGGATGAGAAAACGCGTTTAGCCTACGATTAGATCGGGTGAACAAGTGAAAAGGTCAACTGAATGCCGTTAGATGAAATCAAAATCTCAGAAGTGATAATCAAACGCTTTTTCGACAAGTTATCGGACAGTCTGCAATGTGACGTGGCCATTGTCGGCGGCGGGCCCGCCGGTCTCACCGCCGCATACTTCTTAGCGAAGAACGGCAAGCATGTTATCCTTTTCGAGAGAAAAGCCTCGCTGGGCGGCGGCATGTGGGGCGGCGGCATGATGTTCAACGAAATTGTAGTTCAGGAGGAAGGCAAGCAACTGCTCGACGAGTTTGGCATTCGCGCGGTTGAGGCTCTGGACGGATACTACTGCGCGGATTCCGTCGCAGCGACGTCGACGATCTGCTCTAAGGCGGCAAAGGCCAGTGCCAAAATATTCAATTTGATCAGTGTGGAAGACGTCATGCTGGTCAACGAACGGGTGACCGGGTTGGTCATCAATTGGAGCGCAGTCCATCTCGCGAAGTTGCCGGTCGACCCGCTAACGATCCGCAGCAAATACGTGGTCGATGCGACTGGCCACGCCGCTGAAATCGCTCACCTCATTCAAATGAAAAGCGGGTGCCGGCTCAATACGGCATCCGGCCAGATCATCGGCGAAAGGCCGATGTGGGCCGATGTGGGCGAACGCAGCATTTTGGAAAATACCAAAGAATTCTTCCCGGGCGTCTTTGCCGCCGGCCTGTGTTGTAACGTGGTCTTTGGCGGCCCGCGCATGGGCCCGATTTTTGGCGGCATGTTGCTGAGCGGCAAGAAGGTCGCCAGGTTGATAATCCAACAACTTCTGATTTCCTAATCATGGGTACTTTTGTAGAAAGGCTTAAAAATGATCCAACACGGTCTGTGACCGTGTTGGGTGAAGTCGTTTATAATGGGGTCACCATGCAATTCTCAAGACACCGTTTACAAACGGTGTCCGATCACTTGTGGCTCCTGGCAGTTCAGGCATCAGTGAATAAAAATTTGATGGAGGATACAATGAGCAAAGATAAAAACCTCCCAGCAGTGGACAATATGTCGAAAGCTTTGTCCGGGTTACGAATTGTGATCGTCGGCAAAGGCGGCAGCGGCAAAAGCAGCATTTTAGCTTTGATGCATCTGGTATTAAAAGAAAGGGGCTACGAAATCCACATCCTCGACGGCGATGCCTCGAATTCGGGACTCTACCGGCTGCTGGGATTTCAACGGCAGCCTGCGCCGCTGGTGGACTATTTCGGCGGGGTGACCTTTGCGGGCGAGCCGGGAAAAGTAACCTGTCCCGTGGATGACCCGACGCCGCTCGATAAAGAAAAAATGGCGCTTTCAAAAATTCCAAAAGAATACTTTGAAAAAGCGGATGGCGTGACCATGTTTGCGGTTGGAAAAATAACCAACGCCTACGAAGGTTGTCACGGCCCGCAGTCGAAAGTCACGCGCGATTTCGTCTTGCCCGGAAATCACGTTACGCTCATCGATATCGAAGCCGGGCTCGAACACTTTGGGCGCGGGATCGAGGTCAACGCCGATGCCGTGCTGACGGTGGTCGATCCGAACGTGACCTCGGTTGAGACGGCGCGATACGTGGTAAAAATGGTGCGCGAGATGCAGAATAATCCTCTCAAGCTGGTGGGCGTGACCGACAAGCTGCGGCTAAAAAAGGTTTGGACAATCTTGAACAAGGTGGATTCAACAAAAACCGAAATATTGATGCAACAGAAGTTGCTGGAAAGTGGCATCCAAGCCATCGGCACGGTTCGGTATGATCACGCGGTTGCCAGATTATCTTTGTTGGGCGAGCCGCTGAAGTCTATTCCGGCCATGGGGGATGTCGCCAAGATTGTGGACTATTTAGAGAAAGTAGGTTTTCGAGATGACTGATAAAATACTGGTTGTTGACGAAGATCAAATCTTACGGGGGCTTTATCAAACAGAATTGCAGGAGGAGGGCTACCGGGTGACAACGGCTGCGGGCGGGCATGAGGCCGTGGACAAACTTAATCACGAGGCTGTCGACCTGGTCGTGCTGGAGTTGGAGTTACACGACGGATCAGGATTGGATTATCTGCAGCAGTTGATGAATGAAAAAAGAAATCTGAAGGTGATCATCAATACGGACTACCCAACTTACAAAATGGACTTCCGTTCCTGGGCCGCCGATGCGTTCTTGGTTAAAACGCCAGATTTAGATCAACTGAAAGAAACCATTGACAACCTACTGCACAAGTCCGAATGACGGCTTCTGTATCTT
>DASWHH010000476.1:0-3598 GCA_036398295.1 bacterium | reverse complement strand
GAACTGACTTTCAAGAATCGCGTTAATTATTTTTCTGTACCGATTCTCGCAAAACTAAGTCTTCTTTCAAACAGAGTCTTTTCTCCGTATCTGGTGGCAGGTCCAAGAGTTGATTTCAAGCTGGGTTACGAAAGCACTTTTTTTGGCGATGTTTATAAGGACTTTAAAAGGGTGACCTACGGGGCAAGCGTAGGTTTGGGAACCGAGCTTAAAGTCAGCAACAATTTCTCTTCATTGTTGGAAGTCCGCTTCAGCCCGGACTTTGCCAACGCCTATGCCAGCGATTTGCTGACTGTCCGGAATCAAGCGCTGGAATTCCTTTTCGGAGTAAAATTCTAACTTAACTAAGCTTTTTGGGGAACCGTCTTACAGCGAGTGTACCGGCTTATGCCTGCTAGAGTCTTTAAGACATTGATCGTGGTGCTTAGTTTTGTCGCGCAAGGCGCTTTTGGTCAGAGCCCAAGTTTGAAATGGCACCGCAGCGGTGTTTCTGATCGAGATTTATCGGGCAGGGGCACAGCTGCCGGACGCATCGGCCGGGTAGCTGCAATAGCGAAGGCCGCGGCCGCAGACACCTTGAGAATTCTCGCCATTCGCGTCGACTTCACCGAAGACGATAATCCCTTAACAACTGGCAACGGCAAATTCGTTTTGACTGCCTCGGAAGAAGCGACCATCGATCCGGCGCCCCACAACCGCACTTATTTCGAGCATCAATTACTGGCGCTGGCCAACTATTTTCGCACCGTTTCGCGGGGCCAGCTCATTATCGAATTTCAGGTTTTCCCCAACGATGTGAACGGCGCACTGACGACCTCTCAGCAGATGAGTTTTTATTCGCCCACTCGTGATGAAGAGCTATTGGATCAACGGCTCAGCGAATTGTTTCAGGAAGGACTTCAACTTGCCGATGCCAGCGGCGGTATCGATTTGTCTCAATTCGATAGCTTCATCCTGTTTCACGCCGGCGTCGGCCTGGACTTCGCCTTTGATTTCGATCCCACGCCGCAGGACATTCCCTCCGTGTTTCTGGATTTCGCCACCCTTCGTGAAAAACTCGGGGACGACGATCCCAACTATCAGGGAATCGCCGTCAATAACGGTCAGGTCTTCATTCGCGATGGTATGATTTTGCCAGAAACTCAGAGTCAGGAAGGTTTTGAAATCGGGCTGCTTGGCACGATGGCCATTATGTTTGGCCACCAGTTGGGACTACCAAATCTGTTCAATACCGATAACGGCCGTTCCGGCATCGGCGTCTTTGGTTTGATGGACCAGGGCTCGGGAAACTTTTTCGGACTGCTGCCCGCTGAACCCTGCGCCTGGTCGAAAGTCTTTCTCGGCTGGGAAACGCCCATCGAAATTAGAAATGGGGACAACGTTGCAGTGGCGGCGCCGCAGAGCCTTGACCAGAGAAGGATTTACAAAATCCCGATAAACAGCAACGAATACTTTTTGATCGAAAACCGGCTGCGCGATTATAATGATGACGGCGTGGCAATCGGTCGCGACGCCAATGGCACTCGCATCGAATTCAAGTGGGACGCACAAAACGGTCAGCATCTATTGGCAGAAGCGCCGGCGGGTGTCATCGTTCAAGTCAATGAATATGATTTTGGATTACCCTATGACCCGCAATTCCCGGAACCGCGGGTCGGCTCCGGAATTTTGATCTGGCATATCGATGAGGACGTGATCCGGGCAAATTTCGCAGCCAATCGCGTGAACGCCGACCTCGAACGCCGCGGCGTAGACCTCGAAGAAGCGGACGGCGCCCAGGACATTGGACAGTTTTACGGTTTTTTGAGCGCGGGCGCCGGATCGGAAACCGGTGTCATCGAGGATATGTTCTGGGCAACCAATCCCATCAACAAGCTGGTCAATGCCGCGAATGTAGTGGCTTTTACAGCATCGACGAAACCTAACACCTCCGCCAACAGCGGCGGGCTTTCCCACGTTACCATTGACAATTTCAGCGAGCCCGGCGAGGTGATGACCTTCTCGGTTGCGGAGACCGTCACCCGATCTGGTTTCCCGCAATATGTGGGAGCCTCAACTAATCTATCCAATTCACCGATGTTCGCCGACTTGAATCAGGATGGCACGCAGGAGCTGATCTGGGGAGCAAATGCCGGCACCAAAATCTTCGTCTGGAACGCCGACGGTTCGAAATTTATCCCCAACGATGATTCCGCGCAATTTCAAAAACTAAATGGCACGGAAGAGACGCTGCCATTGGCGGTTTTTGCGGAGCCGCCCGGCGCCCGTGGGTTTTCGCCAGCTATTGCTGTGATGGACAACGCAGCCCTGGTGGTGGCGGTCACGGATCAGGCGGTGGTGGTTCACCAACCAAGGGATGCCGACAAAGATGGCCGGGCCGATGAATTGTTCCGATTTCAGAACGGCGAGACGTTTTCCACCCATGCGCTGATATTGGAACTCAACCCGCCAGCGAATCCGTTTCGTATTATTGTCGGAACGGAAGGCGGCAATATTTTCGCCATCGCGGGATCAGGGAACGGGACTATGTTGGCCAATGTTGGCGACCAGGCAGTCTCGGGATTTGCGCTGTTCCCATCTGAACGGATTGCCTATACGACCCGCAATGGGCAGGTGGGACTGGTCACGCTAGACGGCACAGTTCTCTGGCAACGTGCGACTAACACGACCATTTCCAACACACCCGTCGTGGGCGACAATGATCAGAATAACGCCTTTAATGTTATCGCCATCAGTGATGACGGCCAATTGTTCGTGTTTGAGGAGAACGGCGACCTGTCCGCTGGATTTCCCAAAGCTACGGGAAGTATGGAACCGTCGCAGATGGCGCTGGCTGATTTGAACAACGATGTTTATGGGGAAATAATCTTCGTTGCTAATAGCCAGCTTTATGCCTTCAATCATGCCGGATTTCTTACCGACGGTTTTCCGAAAGCCGTCTCATCCGCTGGCAGTGCTGCCAGTAAATCCGCGCCAATTCTGGCCGACCTGGATGATGACGGAGTTGCGGAGATAGTTGCCGGCTCCAGCGCGCGGCAGATTTTGGCGGAGGCGTTTGGCCAAAAGTCGATTTCGGTCTTTCCGTTGTCAACCGGCGCCAGCGTCAGCTCCACGCCGGCGGTGGCTGACATCGATAACGACGGCAGTATGGAATTGGCCGCCGTTGCAGACGACGGATTTTTGTATGTCTGGAATCTTCCGATACCCTTCGATGCGCGGTATGTCCCGTGGGGCAGCTTTCTCGCCAACGCGCAACATACAAACCTTTTTGATGAAAGCCGGCGCCCGGCCCTTCCGAGTGGCGAGCTCATGCCCGCAAATCTGGTTTACAATTATCCGAATCCCACGGAAGGCAATCTCACTACCATTCGTTATCGCCTGAATTTTCCCGCCCAGGTGCAGGTCAGAATTTTTGATCTCGCCGGGGAGCTGGTGGATGAGCTCACCGGGCCGGGTTTCTCCGAGATTGAAAACGAAGTGACGTGGCCATTACAGAACATTCAAAGCGGCGTCTATCTGGCGCGCGTCGAAGCTGCGGGTGAGGGCAGGAAGGATGTGGTTGTGTTCAAAATCGCGGTAATAAAATAAAGCCGTTCCT
>DASWHH010000475.1:0-3750 GCA_036398295.1 bacterium | reverse complement strand
TTGCCGTATTTCTTGATTACCTTAGATACCAATGACTCTTCATCATCTCCAACTTCCATTTCATTGCCTACAAAAGCGACAAATTTTCCTTCAAGTTTTTCCAATAGTTTCGGTGATTCCTCCTTGAATTTTTTTCTCGAGCAATTAAATACTTCTACATCATCAAACTTATCACAATTAGTATCTGTTTCTATTAATTGCAGTTCTGAAATGTCATCAATTCCCTTTCGAGCCGCTTCTTCAATGCCTATCATAACCTCTTTGTATGACTCAAGCCAGTTCGACGGTAAAAAAATTGTCTTTGTGTAATTAAGATGTGCTTCGTATATCTGCATTTGATTTTGTCCAATTTTAATAGTCTAATACACTCAATTCATAACTTTTGAGTTTTTTTCTTATTGTCTTTTCTTTCTCTTCAGCACGCATGACATTGTCCTTCAATTTGACAAGGTCATCATCGTCCAAAGCTACATATATCTCTCTATGTTGACCATTTTCATAATAAGAAATCTTCAAATTGTGTATAATTAGGAAGCCTACTGTTTCTTTGCCAGAATTATCAAAAAGTGGCCTTATATCAGTATAAATATTAGTTCTTGTTAATATTTTTTCTCTTTCCCGTGAAAGGAAGATTGCCTTAAACCTTAAGTGAAAAGATGAAGTTTCTAAATGCAAAAACTGTCTTAATTGATCTCTAAAAGCAGCATTTGGTTTAAGTTTTTCATCGCTGCCTTCTTCAAGAGCATTAACCAAGTCTTTAATTAAAATATCTACACTAACCCTGGAAGTCTCTTTTAAGGCTAAAATGCTTGATAACATACCTACTATTTTAGAAACTCGACTTTTCTCTATTTTTATTTCATTGGAAAGTTTTTCAATCAAGTCCCCTTGATTCACATTAATATCTGCATCCTTAATAATGTTAATCAGGCTATTTTGTAATTCATCTCCTAACTCAATAAAATATTCTAAACCGTCTTTCTGTTCTTTGGGTATTTTAAGTTTGGCCATTTTTCTATACTTCTAAATTTAGATTTACAATAATGATGAGTGATTACTAGCTTAGCTAGCTAAGCTAATATAATACATCAGAAATAAATGTCAAAAGCTTTTCAACACTTTCCAAGAATGTTTGTGGGGTAACTGACTATATGGTTTACCTAAGTTTTTAATGCTATTCATCCCTCAACCCGTAACACCTCGAGCGGCGGCCGATCTAAAATCCCGCGACTATTAGCCATCCCAATCAAGACGGTCAACGCAATCACCGTCACCAAGACAATCATAAATGGCAGCAGCGTCGGCAGGAAAACCGCTTTAAATACGAAATACGCCAGCGCCCATCCGCCGAAATAGGAAAGCAGCAATCCTGTCAAGGCAGCGAAGCCACCCAGGAAAACATATTCGATCACCATGATTCGGATGACCTGCGATCTGGTTGCGCCCAACGTCCGCAGCAACACACTTTCCTGAATGCGCTGGTAGCGGCTGGTGATGACGGCGGCGGCCAGCACAATCAGTCCGGTGACGATGCTGAAAAACGCCATGAAGCGAATCACAAAGGCGATCTTGCTCAGAAATGAATCGAAGGTATTGAGTACCAGCGCGAGGTCGATCATCGACACGTTGGGAAACCTCCGCACCACCGCGCGCTGCAGTTCCGCCGATTTTTCCGTGGTTTCGGCCCGCGTGGCCAAAACAAAAATCTGTGGCGCGTTTTCCAGCACACCTTCCGGAAACACCACCATAAAATTAGCTTGAATGCGCTGCCAGTCGACCTTGCGCAAGCTGGTGACGGTGGTGGTCAACGGCACGCCCTGCACGTTCCAAACCATCGTGTCGCCTACCTGCACATCCAGCCGCTGCGCCGCACCTTCCTCGAATGAAATGGGGATTATGGATGCGTCCGCGGCCACGCGCGCCACCCAGTTGCCGGCCACGATTTGTTCCGACTCAAACAAGTCGGCTCGAAAGGTAGTGCGGTATTCCCAGTTCAAGAGACCACGCGATGAAGTGCGGGTGGAGTCGTTCAAAATGTCTTCCACCGTGCGCCCTTTGAGGGACTCGATGCGCATAGTCACGATCGGCGCTTCCTGCAGAACCGGCAACTGGAATGAACGCACCAAATCGGCCACCTCCTGCTGTTGATCCGGTTGCACGTCAAACAAAATGAGATTCGGGCGATCGCCGCCAGCCACGAAGACAACTTTTTGCAGCAGCGAACTGCGGGACAAATAAAGGGTGGTGATCAAAAAAGTTCCCAACCCGATGGAAAGCAACAGCACCAACGTCTGGTTGTTGGGACGATAAAGGTTTGCCAGTCCCTGACGCCAGACATAAGGCCAGCGCTTCGGGAAAAATCGTTTGGTCAAAACTGTAATCATCTTCGCCGCGCCGGCAAGAATCGCGAACGCCAGGGCTAGCGCCGCCGCGAAACTCAATCCCAATATGACGTTTTGTGCTTGCAGGATGGCAAAGCCCGTCACCACCACAATCAACGCTGTAAAAACCAGCCATTTCATGCGGTCTCTTTTCCCCGCCGAATTTTCTTCGTACGACGCGCGCAACGCCAAAAGCGGTGAGACGTTGCGAACCGCGATCAATGACAGCAACGCAAACAGCAGCGCGAGTAGAAGACCGATGCCGACCCCTTGCAAGATCGCGGCCAGAGAGACGACGCTGGCGATCTCTACCGGTAGAAAATCCCGAAAGATTTGCGGCAGAAAAATTTGAATGCCCACGCCCACAATTGCCCCGAGTAGAGAACCGACCAATGCCATGACCGCGACTTGAATCAAATAAATGAAAAAGGTGTCCCGGGCCTTTGCGCCTACGCAACGCAAGATCGCGACGTTACCGAGTTTTTGCCTGGTGTAAACGTGCACGGCGCTGGCAACGCCGATGCTGCCCAACACCAGCGCCACGAATCCTACCAGGTTAAGGAAACGATAGAGGTTGCCCAGGACCTCACCGACATCTTCTTTGCGTTCGGCGACCGTGTCCACGCGCAGGCGATAGCGGTTGCGATATGGCTCGAGCGCTTGCTCAAGTTGCTGCACATCGCGATTGTCGCCAAACTTAAAATAGACGCGGTAAGTCACAAGACTGCCGCGTTGAAGCAAACCGGTATCATCGACGTGTTCCAGTGGGATGAAAACGCGTGGACTGAAGGTGCTGGCAATGGGAGGCTCGCTGGGGATGCTTTTGATCTTGCCGGCGATTTGAAAGGTCTCCGCGCCGATGCTGACAGAATCTCCTGGTATGGCATTGAATTGCAGGAGTAAAGTCTCATCCACCAGGGCGCGTGGGGCAAGTTTGTAGGAAGTTGCGGCGTCCGCCGGTTCGGTCACTAATTTGCCATAGAAAGGGAAACTCCCCTGCAACGCCCGCACCTGCACCAATCGCGTGTCCCCGCTTTTCGGAAACAGCGCCATCGATGCGAACATGATTTCGCGCGCTTGTTCGCCCCCAAGGGAATCGATCAGTGCTTCCGTTTCCGGGGCAAAGGGCTGCAAGCTGGCCAAAAGCAAATCTGCGCCCAACAGCGTCTTGGCCTGTTGGTCGATGGCCTGCTCGAGATTTCGCCCAAATGAGCCGATGGCCACCAACGCCGCGATCCCCAGCACGATGCAGGTCATGAACAGCATCAGTCGTTTGCGGTGGGTGCGGCTGTCGCGCCAGGCCATTTTCCACAGCCAGCCGGGAGTTTTTTTTGTTTTGGGCAAGGTGTTAGGCATGTTCATCGTTGGG
>DASWHH010000474.1:0-9112 GCA_036398295.1 bacterium | reverse complement strand
AGGAACGAGGGTGATCCCGCAAGCGAAGCTATGGGATGAGCGGGTGCTGATGGGAAAACAGGGCGACGAGGAAATCAGCGTTCACGAGATCGCCCAGCTCAAGAGCAGTGTGTCGTATGATATTTTAACAGAATGGAGTTGGCGGCTGCCTCGGAGACACGTTAAGTAGATCCAGAAAATCAGCAAAAGATATGGCAAAAAAGGTTTACGAAAGCAGACGTTTCGGAATTGGCGAATGGTATGGCAGACGTTTTGAAACGATTGCGGCCAGCGATCGAATTCGCTACGCCACATTAACCGGCATAAACAAAGAACCATGTCCACATCGTCCGGGCAAAGAGATGTGCAACAAAAACGGAGGTGTTTGTTCGTTAGCAACTTATCAGAAGGACGAGGACGGCGCCGTTAGGTTGGTTACAGACGATCCGGGACTGGTAACGCTGTGTCCTATGCGCTTTTGGCAAAATTATACAGTCTTTAAAGAAGTTGGATCTTTCGTTTTGGGGACGGACAAACCAGCATTGATCAAAGAAATTAGTTTTTTGAGAAGTCTTAATAAAGAAGGAGAAATTTCAAACGAGACAGTCGGCCGGATCGACATGGTTCTCGCCAAAGCTGAAACCAACAACAGAATTGATGACTGGTGTGCTTTGGAGATGCAGGCAGTTTACTTTTCCGGTGAAAGCATGAAAAAAGAATTCAAGATGATCGAAGAACAACCAGCTAAGCTGTTTTTTCCAACGGCAATTCGCCGGCCAGATTTTCGTAGCTCGGGACCGAAGCGACTTATGCCGCAACTTCAAATTAAAGTTCCTTCTCTTCGCAGATGGGGCAAAAAAATGGCTGTTGTTGTGGATAGGGAGTTTTATGCCTCCATTGCCCCAATGAAGGAAGAGACTAATATTTCTAATGCAGACATTGCCTGGTTTGTAGTAAATTACGACGGTCCCAATGGAGAATTGCGGCTAGATGTGATTGTATTAACGACGCTTGAAAGTTCGGTAGAGGGTTTGACCGCCGGGGTGCCCGTTACCAAAGAGGAATTCGAAAGAGAGTTGAGTTCTTACTTAGTTACAAAAAATGACAAGGTTGTCAGACTCTCGTAATTAGAAGCTCATACACTACTGAATGGTGAGTATTCTTCATAGGTACTTTCCTAACATTGAAGTGATGAACGGAAGCGAGGTATTTTACTTCAACCGCATCATCATAAGTCATAAAGAACTGCCCATGCACTTTTGCCATTTTCCTGAATAGTGTAGGATGATCAATTAGACTGAATCGGTACAATCTTTTCCCGGCGCTTTTTCCGCTCGCGGTGTAGGGTGGATCAATAAAAAAGGCAGCATGTTTTTCTTGCCTATGTTTTTCGATGATTTCAAAAGCGTCGGCTTCTAAGAATTCTATCTTGTCCCGGAGTTCATAAATAACTTTGATGCGCTTTGCTAAAGTAGCTGGATACCACCGCGACATTAATCCTTTGCCATTTTCCCCTGATTTGACTAAACTCGCACCTGGCGCTATGATGCCGCCGCGCTGGGTTCGATTTTTTACAATTGTTCTAAAAGCCATCTCACGGACTGAGCTTGCTTCCGCATTGATCACTTTTCTTACGTTCTCGATGGTTATTTCAAAACTTGAGATGCGGTCACAGAGATACTCTGGCTCGCTTAAAATGGTTTTCCAAACCGAGGCCACGTCGGGATCGAGTTCCGCTATAATAATTTTGTCGGCAAGGTTTTCGGCTGCCACCGTTAACGAGGTGATTCCTCCACCAGCGAAAGGTTCGATGAATAACTCTGGTCGGAAGCTTAACGATGTCAGCCACTCCCGAACCTCCGGAACAAGCCAGGTTTTTCCTCCGGGGTAACGAAAAGGACTTAGTTGCCTAACTGTGGAGACATTAACAGGCTTTTCATCAATGATAGAAGGTGCGGTCTTTTTGAAAGGATCCCAATTCTCAGCATCGCTGAAAAGGGACTTTTGCCCAATGGCCATAGTTTTTATCTTTATGAAGTCTTAGAGATTGTTGGCAATCTAATAAAATCCATCAGTAACTTCAAGCAATTTTCTCAGGATTGGCGACCAAGGAAAACGAAACTCATGAAACTCCTCTTCTCCGAATACAAATCCGCTTACAGCCACTACATCTTTCCCTACGCCATTTGGGCCATTCCGGAAAAGGGCGAGACCCCGGCAATGATCTTCAACCACGGCTTTCTGCCGGCCTCGCGGGAGTTCGCGCATTTTTACCTGTGCCGGCAGGTGCGCGTGGATTTGTCAAAATTCAGCCCGTCCTCAGAGAATCGTCGTATCATGCGCAAATGCCAGGACATCCGTTGTCAGCTCATTTCGCGCAACAAATTTCATTACACGCCGGGTTGGCGGGAATTCTGCAAACATTACGCGGATATCAAATTCGGCAAAGACGTGATGACCTACCAGCGGCTCGATTCGCTGTTCAACTCCAAAATCGTCACTCATCTCCTGTTATTTACCGACAGCGCGACCAAAAAAGACGTGGGTGTGGTGACCCTGTATTTAGAAAAGAAAGCCATGGCGTACTATTACTACTCTTTCTATGATTTGAACTACTACGACCGCAACCTCGGCATGTTCATGATGACGACGGCGGTGGACTTTTTTGCCGACGAGAGGTTCGACTATGTTTATTTGGGATCGTGTTACTCCCGCAACGCGATGTACAAAACGCAGTTTTCCGGTGCCGAATTCTTTAACGGCTTTCACTGGTCCGCGGATTTGAAGGAGCTTAAGTTTCTCATCCAGCGCGACCAGGGCGCCGTCACGCAGCACTTAATCGAAACCGAGGAGTATCGCGAAAAATTTCATGATGCACAACTTGCGCAGATTGCCGATGCCAGCGACTTCACAATCAGTTTATTGTAGCGAGGAAAAGGTGCTACGCACTTCAAAAGTGCGTAGCACCTTTCTCGCATTCATCTTCAAGATTATATTTGTTCCGGTTTTATTAGCCCAATCCCAGAACCTCGGCGTTGACCACTGGGCTTATTCCTTCCTCGATCGCCTCGAAACGCGCGGACTGTTCGAGAGCGAAACCTTCAGCGCCCGCCCTTATTCCCGCGAAGCGATTGCTCAAATTCTCGTTCAAATCAATCATGCCGTTGAGAAAGACCCGAACCTCTTTTCGCCGGTGGAGCGAAGATTGTTTGAACAGCTCAAAGGTGAGTTTTATGAAGAAGTCGGCGACGCAGATTCAACAATCGTGATTGAAAAAGGCGCGCGCGAACGTCACCTCTTCACCTGGCGCAGCCAAGACGTCGACGTGCGCGGCGACGGCCTGCTCGGCAACCAGTCCAAGATTGAGTCAAAACGGGAAGTGGACAACACCCTCGCCAATTCCGTGAGTTATTTTGGACTGGGCTTGCGGGTGGATGTCAAAAAAAGTCTGGCGATTTTTGTGGAAGGGCGCACGTTCGTCCTGAGCGAAACCGATAGCTTCTCGAATACCGTCTTTGACCCGTCGCTGGGGTTGCCGGTGACCAGTGAAGCCTTCGTCGATGTGGCGATTACCGATAACGTCAGTTCGTACCTGGTATTCCGGCTCCCCTGGCTCGATCTCGAAGCCGGGCGGGATCTGATCGATTGGGGACCGGGCTATCGCGGCAACCTGCTACTTTCCAGAAATTCCAATTATTTTGACCTCGTCAAATTCATGTTCCGCTTCAAGAAGTTCAATTTCGAATCGTTCCACGCTTTTTTGAATGCGGATTATGCCAAGTACTTAGCCGGGCACCGGCTGGAAATTCGTCTCTTTCGAAATTTGTACTTTGCGGTGTCAGAGACCGTCCTGTATGGCGACCGTGACGTGGAGTTTCTCTACTTCAATCCTTTTGTGCCAATACTTTCGTCCGAACGGCATCTCGGCAATCAAGACAACAATATGATTAGCGTTGACGCCACGGTGTTTTTGAAAAACCGCCTGAAACTCTATAGCCAGATTTTGATGGACGATTTCAGCTTTGCCAAAGACATTTTTCACAACTACGTGAACAAGTGGGGCGTGCTGGTTGGCGGGCTATGGGTGGACCCATTTGGGCTGCCGGATACGGAGTTGCGCTTTGAATTGACGCGCATTCAGCCGTTCGTTTACACGCATTATAACGAGATTAATACTTATACGAACTACAACAACGTGATAGGCCACTGGCTGGGACCCGATTCCGATGATCTGTTTTTCGAAATCACGAAACAGGCGCACAAAAATTGGCGCTTCACGCTTTCGTGGGAACAACGCCGGCGGGGAGAGGGCAATGATTTGAATAACAATGAGCGGCCGGTGGACGATCGCATCAATTTTCTCAGCGGCGTGGTAGAACGTAACCGCTACTACGGTCTCTCGGCGCAGTGGCAGGCCTTTCGCGATGCGTTCTTTGGTGTGAATTACAATTTCATCGAGTCAAAAAATCTACAGCGTCGCGAAAACGTCAATCAAAACAATCATCGCGTGTTTATCACGTTTTCGCTGAATCATTAGCGGCAAAGAGCAGTGAGCAAAGCGTTGGAATTCTATGCACGCCGCTCTTCACGCTATGCTCTTTGCGCTCTGCGCTATGCGCTCTGCGTCATCACTTCATATATTTGCGATATTTTTTTTTCAGATTTTCGCCCTTGCCATTGCCGTTGCCATTTTCGGTGAGGCGTTTCACCGATATGATCCGCTCCTCTTCTAAATTGATGTGAATTTTAAATGCTTCTTCGTCGAACCTTTCGATAACGATGGCCTGATGATTTGGTGTGTAAAATTCGATGGTGAGGCTTTGTGGGTCGAGTTCATATTTGCGGGCGAGTTCCTTGAGATCCTTGCTGAAGTGTTTGTAATGGGGGGATTGAAATTCCATTTACGTCCTCCTCCTTGATCGTTCAAGTTCCGTAACCACTAACCGGATGATACTCCGATTCAATTTGAAATGAAGAGTTGTGTAAAAAAGGGGGTCGAGTTGTGGAATGCGAGATGTGTAAGGTTCCATAAACCAGGGCTAAAATAAGCTACTCAAGTCAAAAAGTCAACCAATTAATTGTGCAGACAGTTATTTTTACACACCCCCGAGCGCCTGCTCAAACTCAAGAATTCTCTCCCTGACATTATCGGCAGATATAATTGAAGATATAACAGCCACGCCCCACGCCCCACATTCCCGGCATTTTAGCGCGCCCTGCGGGTCGATGCCGCCCACCGCAAACACCGGAATCGTCACACTTTGAACAACCTCGCTCAGTTTTTCGAGGCCTTGCGGCGGACCATAAGCTCGTTTCGATGGGGTGTCGAAGACCGGGCCGAAAACCGCGAAATCGGCGCCCTCAGCTTGAGCTTGCACGGCCTCCGCCCGCGAGTGGATGGAGACGCCGATCACTTTTGGCGAGGTCAGAACACTTCTGACCACAGGAACCGGCATGCTCCGGCTGGTCAGGTGTACTCCGTCTGCCCCGACCCCTTCGGCAATGTCGGCGCGATCGTTGATAAGTAGTTTGCTTTGAGCCGCAGCACAGATCTTTTTCAGGTCGGTCGCCATGCGAAACATCTCGCGCGCCGACAAATCTTTTTCACGAAGCTGAATCGCTTTAATACCGGCGGCGCAAACCTCATCAATGAGCGGCAGCACGTTTTGATCGGGACATAGCTGCCGATCGGTGATGAGGTAAAGTCGGAAATTGATGGGCACTTTTGTTAGGGTGATTTCCTGTCGAGTTCGTGGCGCACGGCGTTGGCCAGTTCTTTAAAGATGACGGGCTTGGAAATGAAGGACCCGGCTCCCATGTGCAGCGCCTCCTGCACCCGTTGGGTCATGGCGTAGCCGGAGAGAATGATCGCTTTCTGTGTTGGCGCGAATTCCAATATCTGGCGATAGGTCTCCGCGCCGTCGATGCCATCCATCACCATATCGATAATCAAGAGTTGATGCGGATGTTGCCGCAGAAGGGCCACGGCTTCCTCACCGCTGCCGAGGGTGGTCGCAGCGTATCCTAAGCGTTCCAGCACCTGTTTGAGCACACGGCGCTGGGTGGGGTCATCATCGATGACCAAAATGGTCTCGTTGCCGCGTAACAATTCAAGAGCCGGTTCCCGCTCTTTCAAAACAACATCTCGAGCTGCCGGAAAGAACAAAGAGAAGGCGGTGCCGCGACCGACCACCGTATCCACCGTAATGTATCCCATGTGATCTTCGACAATACCATGCACGACGCTCAATCCCAATCCCGAGCCGCGCAGGCGGTCCATTTTTTTGGTGGAGAAAAAAGGCTCAAAAATTTTGTCAAGAACTTCAGTGCTGATGCCGGTGCCATTGTCGCCAATCGTTAGCTTGACGTATTCTCCCCGGTCGACTCTTGGATAGCCTTTGAGGGGTTCTTCGATATAAACGTTTTCGGTGGTGATGGTTAAGACACCAATGTCGTTCATAGCCTCCTTGGCGTTCAGGATCAAATTAGTGAGCGCCCGTCCGAGTTGCGCCGAGCCGCCGCGCATTAACAGTAAATCTTCTGCAAGATGTTGTTTGACAACCGTCTTTGCCGGCAATTTGATGGCAAACAGGGTTCGCTCTACCAGTTCATTGAGATCCACCGCCTCAAAGTTGTAGTGGCCGCGGCGGGCAAGGGAAAGCAGCTGTTGATTGATTTCGGCGATCTTTTGAGCAGCCACCTGCATTTCGTCGATCATGCCGGTGACGGGATGACTCTTGGGCAGTTCCTGATATATCAGGGCCGGGTAGGCGGTAAGCGGCGTCAGCAGGTTGTTGAAATCGTGGGCAATTTGTCCGGCGACCCGGCCGGCGCTTTCCAATCTCTGCGTCCGGTTAACCACTTCTTCCAGGTATTTTTTTTCGGTGATGTCCCTGCACACCGCGCGGATAGCCTGGAGTTCACCGGCAGGCGATCGCATGAGCGAAAATTCGTTGCTCATCCACAGGCTCTGGCCGCTCTTGGTGAGAATCCGCCATTCGATATTGCGCGGCGACCGCTGTTTATGCTGAATTTCTTTAATCAGCTCTGCGGCCTTTTCCAAATCCTCCGGGTGGACGATTTCGAGACAGGATTTCCCAATCATCTGTTTGCGGGTGTAGCCTAATTTTTTCAACCCGCGCTGGTTAAAATCGAGGATGGTCCCGGTGGCATCAAAAATAATATAAACATCCGGAGCGTTGTCGAACAGATCGCGGAAGCGCTCTTCGCTCAGATGCAGCGCCTCCTCCGCCTGTTTGCGCTTGGTGATATCCCGCAGCACCCCTTCATAATAGAGAACTTTTCCTTCTTCATTGTATTCTATACTGCTGCTGTCTTCTACCCAGATTTCACTGCCGTCTTTCTTTTTTAGACGATAAATGTTGGAATCCTTCTTACCCATGAGCAAGTGCTTTTGCGATGCAATTCGTTCTTCGGGGCTTAAGTAGAGGTCTCTTGGGATGTCAATGTTCAAAAGTTCCTCGCGGCTGCCGTATCCTAACATCTTGACCAGCGCGGAATTGACCATGGTGAACTTGCCTTCCGGGGTCGAGCGGTAAATGCCACTGGGCACGCTCTCCAGCAATTGGTGATAACGGTCTTCGCTTGCTCGTAAGGCTTCCTCAGCCTGCTTGCGATCGCTGATGTCCTGTACAAAAGCACTGAAAATGTAACTGTCCTCCCAGCGAATGGGAGTGATCGTCATTTCCACCGGGAACTCATGGCCATCGCGATGAAGAGCCGTAACTTCGATGCGTCGGTTCAACACCGGACCTTCTCCGGTGGCTAAAAAGTGTCGAACCCCCTTCTTATGTGCTTTCCGATGTTGTGAGGGAACGATTGTCTCTCCGAGATCCCGCCCCAGAATTTCTTCGTACGGCCAGCCAAAGATGACCTCTGCTCTATGGTTCCAATCTATGATCTTGCTGTTAATGTCGATTACTACAAACGCCTCATTCATTGAATCCAGGATCAAACGCGTCCGTTCTTCACTCACACGTAATGCTTCGTCTGCCCGTTTGCGTTCCGTAACATCCACCATCACGCCGCGCAGCTTCGTAGCCTCACCCTGCTCGACGACTACGGTAACATAATCATGCAGCCAAACCGCACGGCCGTCGGCTGCCACCATGCGATATTCGAACTCATGGTCCCGCCTTTCTTGAGTAGCTTTAGCACAGATGCCTGTAGCCCGTTCGCGATCGTCGGGGTGAATATGATCGCGCCAGAAATTTGCGGTACCAAGCCAACGGCTGACAGGAAAACCCAGCAGCCGCTCCGCCTTATCGCTCACAAAGGAGAACTGGAGGGTGTGGGCGTCCGCTTCCCACACGATGCCATTGATGGAGTTGACCAGGGTGGCATACTTTTGCTGCGATTCTCGCAGCGTGTCTTCCATTCTTCTGCGCTCCGTGACGTCGTTGGCCAAAACCAAAATGGCCCTTTTGCCGTGGAAGGCAATGATGGCGCTGGTGATCTCAACATTGATGATGGTACCGTCTTTCCTGCGGTGCCGCCAGTCTCCCGATGGTCTGATGCCGGCAAGGCCTTTGCGCTTCCTATTTCTATCCGAAATGAGTTTGAGCTACGCCGGTACATCTTCCGCTGGCCGAATGTCCTTGATAGACATGGTCAGAAATTCATCGTGTGAGTAGCCGTAGTGGCGGACGGCGGAGTCATTGACCACCAGAAAAGCAAGAGTTTTGGGATCGTAAACCCACATCGGGTGGGGATTCTTCTCGAACAACAGGCGATATTGTTCTTCGCTCTGCCGCAATCTGCGCTCCGCAATCTGTCGGACGGTGATGTCGATGATGGCCACGCGGCATGAACGCTCATCCCGCATCGCTACACTCAACAATTGCACCGGCAGGGGCACGGCATTTTTGGGTTTGAGAACTATCTCCATCGATACCTGGTGATCGGCCTGCTGGCAATGCTGCAGATGTTCCCGAAAAGAGCGAACATTATTTTCGCCGACATAAAGAAAAAATGGCTTTCCTATGAGACGTGCGCGCTGAATTCCCAACTGGGTGGCAGCCGTCAGGTTGGCTTCTCGAATGACGCCCTTTTGATCCAAGGTAACATAGCCGATTGGAGCGAAATCGTAGAGATCGGCGTAGCGGCTGCGCGA
>DASWHH010000473.1:0-2506 GCA_036398295.1 bacterium | reverse complement strand
GATCAAAAATGATGCCCTCGGTTTGCGCCGCCCGCTTGATGAGGTCAATCTCTTCCTGGCTGCTAAGTCCGTACCCTTTACCAACGTATCCGTCAATAATCCTGATCTCGTTTTTCGCAACACTTAAATTAAGACCGAAGCGTTTGATGGCGCTTTTTACGATGCCGTGAATCCTGTTAACAAAGAACGCTTCATCGTCGCAGACGTTGATGCCGTGAATCTGCGCCGGAAGATCATAAATATGCTTGCCCAACAGCAGTCCGGCCTGCGTTCCACCTGAACCCACCGGCACGATGATGTGATGAATCTTCAGTCTTTGCACTTTGATCTGACGCGCAATTTCTTCTGCCGCTTTCACATATCCGAGCGCACCCAGTTCGTTTGATCCACCCTCGGGAATGACGTAGGGTTGGTGTCCCTTGCCCCGCAAATCCTCGGCAACGCGGTTCATGATTTCGTCGATTCGTTGGTACTCTTCGGTCGTGATGAATTCCATCTCAGCCCCAACCAGCCGACTGAGAAAAGCGTTGGCCTCCAAATTTTTGCTGATGCCATTGCGCAGCACCAGGTGGCACTTGAGTCCAACCTTAGCAGAAGCCACCGCGGTGGCGCGCGCGTGATTGGATTGAACGCCGCCGCAGGTGATAACGTAGTCGCAGTTTTGCGATAGTGCTTCCGCTAACAGAAACTCCAATTTGCGGATCTTATTGCCGGTGGCGGCCATACCGGTATAGTCATCACGCTTGATATAAATTTGCGGACCTTCAAAGGTTTTTGAAAGGCGCTCTAACCTGGCGATTGGTGTTGGTAAGTGTGCGAGTTTAAGCGAATCGGGGAATGCAAACGACATATAGGATCTCCTGTCCACAGATTTTCAGAATTTGAATGGCTCCGGTGTGAAGGATAGAAAAAAAATGACGAGTGTTGCAATACCGATCATGATGCGGGTGCCATCGATGGGCGATTCGTCCATCGTTGGTGGATGACGATAGCCAAACCAAAGAATGAGCAGCAGCAAAAGCACCCACCCCCGATACATAAGGGCACAGACCACGGCAAACGCGGCGAGAGCAATCATCGCGACAAATTTGTGCTGTTTGCCAATCATCGCGTACACCACGTGGCCACCATCGAGCTGTCCAATGGGCAGCAAATTGAGCGCCGTTACGAATAGCCCGGCCCAGCCGGCAAAGGCCAATGGATGCAGCAACACATCTTTATTTTCCGGCAAGGAGCCAATCGCCATTTTCGAAATTTGCTGGTAAAGAAAAGATTCGCCCAGATAAATGGTGCCAGGACTCGCGGACTGTGCAAGTTCGACTATCTCCGAAAATTGAATGCCGTAGTATATGCACGGGATCGTGACCGCGAGGCCTGCCAGTGGCCCAGCAACCGCCACGTCAAATAGGGCTTTGCGGCTGGGAATGGCGGATTCCATGCGAATCACGGCGCCCATGGTCCCAAATGGATTGATGAACGGGATAAACGGAATGAAGAACGGCAGTGTTGCGCGAATGCCGTATTTGCGGCACATGAGGTAATGGCCCATTTCATGCGCCAGGAGAATTGAGATGATGGCGGTACTGTACCATACACCAGCCTGCCACGAACCATTGTGAAACCAGCCAGTAACGAAAGTGGTGGCGCACGTTACAACAAACAAAATAATATTGAGCTTTGGGTTTTGGCTGTTCAGTTTTGAAAAAATACGAAAGCGGCGTTTCTTATAATATTGTTGGCAATCTTCCTCTTCAAATGGATAGTGCTCGTTCATCGAAAAACATCCTCATTACTTCAGCTTCCGTAGACTTTGACTGGTTCGCCAACTTCGCAGTTAAGCTCTTTTTGTGCATTGCCGGAATTGATCGCAATTTCCAAATATCCCGCGCTGCCAATCAACGCAAGGGGCTCGCGCGGTTTGCCGGCAAAATAGGACTCCACCAGGCCATCGATGGTGAGCTGCCCAATCGTGATTTTGAGGGTGCTCTCATCAAAGCGCCGCAATTGGTTCAGTGGAACATTAGATACTAGATTTCCGAATCGATCCACATAAATTATTTCTCCCCCGATCTCATTGTCGCGTTCCAGAAGTTTTGGAATGCGCCCGATTTTGTAATCGTAAATGGGCGCGCCAAGCTCTTCTATGCCGAGCCCCTTGGCCAAATGCGCGGCCACCGGAGCAAAAATATCACGACCGTGAAACGTCTGGCTGACAGTACGCAGGAAATAATTGGTATTACTTACATGATAGACTTTTGCAGAAGGACAATCGCTTAAAACATACCCCAGCGTACCATTGTCGGGCGCAAGAAATACCTGTCCGAATGCAGACACGGCCATAACTCGCCGCTGACTCCCCACTCCTGGATCCACGACCACCACGTGGATCGTCCCGACAGGAAAGAACTTGTAGGTGGTGCCGACGACAAAAGCAGCCGAGTCAATATTTTGCGGCTCGATGTTGTGGCTAATATCGACAATCGGAACCTCCGGCAGAATGCCAAGC
>DASWHH010000472.1:0-14246 GCA_036398295.1 bacterium | reverse complement strand
GGTCGAATTGGAGGTCTTCCTTGATGACTCACTTGATGAAGGGCAGATCCAGGAAATGGCTGATAAAATCAAACGGTTCGCGGGTGTTCAGGATTTGACCTTCATCTCCAAGGAGATGGCGATTTACGAATACAAGAACCTGTTTAAGGAAAAACAGGAAGACTACTTCGAGGTCTTAGGATATAATCCCCTGCCGGCATCCTTTCGTGTGAAACTGGCGGAAGATTACCGAAATTCTGCCGGTGCTGAAAAAGTGTTCAAATATCTGAGCTCGATATCTAACATCGAAGAACACGACATCGTCTATCGCCGCGAGTATGTAATCATGCTCGAAAAGCATTTGAATGTTGCCATCGCCGCGGTTTTCATTGTTGGTGTGATACTTGGTCTGAGCGCCCTGCTGTTGGTTTCTAATAACATTCGCTTAATCATCTTAACCCGACAAAGAATCATTGAAACCATGAAGCTCGTTGGCGCCACCCGCTTTTTTGTGCAAATGCCGTTATATATTCAAGGAGTAATCGAGGGTTTTCTTGGCGGTGCATTTGCGGCACTATTTTTGTATGCATTATTGAGGCTCGCCGAAGTTGAAATACCGGGCTACATCGTCATGGATCTCCGGATGTATATGATGCTGGTTAATTTGGGTATCCTGCTTGGCCTGAGCGGAAGCTTCATGGCCGTTCGGCGATACCTGTAAAATCCCGGGTAGCCGTTCGTGGCTGCAGCCGAGTTTTTGCTTGACAGACAATCGAAAAATTACTATCTTACGTCGAATTTGTAGCAAGATATTACGAACGCATTTTTCAGGGTTGTTGATGTTATGGCAACATTAACTGAAAGAGAAAACCAAATTCTCGGTCACATTGTGGAAAGTTACATCGATACGGCCATACCGGTAGGGTCGCGTTTTCTGGCCAAGCGATACGATCTTGGAATTAGCGCCGCAACTATCCGCAATGTCATGAATGATCTTGAAGAGAGGGGTTACCTCAGCCAGCCTCACGTTTCGGCAGGCCGGCTGCCAACCGATAAGGGCTATCGTTTCTATGTCGACGCTCTGGCTGTCCCCGCGCTAAATCCAAGCGAGCAGCAATTTATTTCAGCCAACATCAATTATGAAGTCGCGCTGCCGGAATTGTTTGAGACTTCATCGCAGATCTTGGGAAAAATTTCCAGCCAGTTGGGCGTCGTGCTGGAACCCAAATTATACAAAGCCATTTTCCAGAAGATGGAACTGGTGCCGATCTCCGAAAAGAGAATTATGGCGGTGATTTCCATCAAATCTGGTTTTGTAAAGACCATCATACTGGAAGTCGATTCAGAACTCTCACGACAGCAATTAGAATCCACATCCTGGTTTATTAACGAGCGCCTGTCGGGTCTCTCCCTTGAAGAAATAAAAAACAGCATTGACAAGCGCCTGCAGGAAGAAAAGGATAACATGGTCGTCGACCTGATTATTCATTCCTCATATAAGATTTTCAAACTTGAAGACCCCAAAAATCTACATCTTTGCGGGACGCATAACATCATGTCCAACCCCGAGTTTTCCGATCGCGAGTTGGCGGTCAAAATTCTGGAGGTCATTGAGAGTAAACAGGAAATCCTCAATCACTTCGAGCAGGTTGATGATGACAAGGTTTCAATCAAGATTGGGCGTGAAAATAAAGAGCACCACTTGCAGACCTGCAGCATCATCTCGGTAAAATATCAAAGTGGCAACGTCTATGGAACCCTTGGCGTCGTTGGCCCGACGCGCATGCAATATACCAAAATCATCGCACTGGTAGAGTACATGAAGAGAGTTTTGACGCACAGTCTATGTGAACGTCTCAGTTAACTATAATAAGGAAAGTCGTAAAATGGATTTTGAGAAAGACCCGGGGCAAGCGGGTGATACATCTCATCGCGAAGAGGGCAACAACCATCAACCTTCGGCATCCACAGATCACGGCAAGAAGCAGCCGACTCCAGCCGCAAAAATAAAAAGTCTCAAGCAGCGGCTGGAAAAAGCCGAGCAGGAGATTGCCGAGCTCAAAGATCAGTTGCTCCGGAAGACGGCGGATTTTGAGAATTTCAAAAAACGCAAAGAAAGCGAAATCGGTCAAATCATTGCCAATGCTAATGCTGACCTGATCACAGCTATCCTGCCGGTTTTAGATGATCTGGAGAGGAGTCTCAACGTCGATCGCCAGGCGGTGGATTTTGAGGGCCTGTTTCAAGGGGTCGAGCTGATTCATAAAAATCTGAAGAGAATCCTTGAAAGCCAGGGCGTGAAACCCATTGCAGCCGTAGGCCAGCCTTTTGATCCGGAAAAACATTCGGCTTTGCTGCAAGTAGAAAGCAAGGACCATCCGTCCGGCGTCATCGTCGATGAACACGTGCGGGGTTACACGTTGAACGACCGTGTGCTCAGGCATTCACAGGTACTGGTGAGCAAATAGCTTTCGCAACATGAGGTTGTAAGCCGCAGGTATGACAAAACGTGATTATTACGAGGTATTGGGAATTAGCCGGGAAGCCAGCGAAGATGAAATCAAGAAGGCCTATCGCAAGTTGGCCATGCAGTATCACCCTGACCGCAATCCGGGTGACCGCCAGGCAGAGGAGCAGTTCAAAGAAGTTGCGGAAGCCTACGAAATTTTGAAGGATGCTGGAAAAAGACAACACTATGATCGTTTCGGCCACAGTGGTTTGAAGGGTGGCTTTGAGAGTTTCAGCGGATTTGACTTTGACCTGACCGACGCCCTGCGTACGTTCATGTCGGAAAGCTTTGGCTTTAGCGACCTGTTTGGAGGAGGACGCGGCGGTGGTCGCGGCAGTCGCAAAAAGCGCGGGTCGGATCTTCAGGTGAAGTTGTCTCTGACCATCGAGGAGATTGCGGCCGGGGTTCAAAAGCAAATCAAACTCAAGAAACTGGTTCTTTGTGATGTGTGCAACGGGTCGGGCGCAGCAGCTGGGGCGCAACCCGAAACCTGTTCCCAGTGCCAGGGCCTCGGCCAGGTTCGACAGGTTTCGCAGTCGATTTTTGGCCAGTTTGTGAATATTGCCACCTGCCCGGTGTGCCGCGGCGAAGGCAGAATCATCAAAGATACCTGCAAGACCTGCAACGGTGAAGGTCGCAAAACCGGTCATGGGTTGATCACCGTCGATATACCTGGTGGAGTGTCTTCGGGCAATTATATCACTGTGCGCGGCGAAGGCAATGTTGGACCCAACGGCGGCCCGTCCGGTGACGTGATTATTTTTATCGAAGAGCAGGAGCACGAATATTTCGAGCGACACGGCGATGACATAGTCTATGATCTGCCTCTGAGCTTTGCCCAGGTTGTCCTGGGCGAGGAAGTGGAAGTCCCTACTCTGAACGGCAAAGCGCAGATTTCAATCCCGCCGGGTACACAGCCGAACAAAATTTTACGGATGCGGGGCAAGGGCATTGCGAAGCTACACGGAAATGGCAGAGGCGATCAGTTGGTTCGGGTTCGGGTGTGGACGCCAACCAAACTGAATGCAAAGGAAAAGAAGTTATTCGAGGAACTGGCAAAAAGCGAAAACATCAAACCGCCGCGAAACGACCGGAGCTTTTTTGAGAAAATAAAAGAAGTGATTTCATGAATTCTGTTATGTTGAGTTTCACCAAAGAGGAACAGGCGATTGTCCTGTTTCTGATTTTTTCGCTGATTGCTGGATCGTTTGTGCGCCTGTACCATGGCTCCCGGGGCGCGGAATCGCGGCCCGAAGTGAACCCGGAATTCGATGCAAGTTTCAAGCACCGGGCTGGTGAAATCGACAGCGCGAACGTGGCTGCGGTCGGTGCTGATGATAAGAGTGCTCCAGCTGTGGCAGGAACGGCTGCAGTCAGCCCGCACGACGCCAGCAGCAGGTCAGCCAAAACCAAACCGTCAGAGGGTGGGCAAACAAGCTACTTCGTAGTCAACGTTAATTTAGCTAGTATCGACGAGCTGCAAACCATCCCGAGAATCGGACCGGCGATGGCGAAAAGAATAGTCGATTACCGTACTGCAAACGGCGGTTTTAAAAACCTAGAGGATCTAAAAAAGGTCAAGGGAATAGGCGAAGCCACATTTAACAAGATCAGACCTTATGTGTCAACCAGGTGAGTTGTCTATTTAATCTATGAGGGAGGAAAAATGGCAGACGAGAGAGGCAGAGGTTCTGTTTTGTACGAGGTTTTGATTGTGATTCTGGCGGTTACGCTGATTGCGTCTATTATGTACCCGAAAAGATTGACAGACATCGAAGCGAACAACACCAAGATTTGCCGCGACCGGCTATCAAACATCTTCAGCGCCGAGCTGCAATACCAGAGATACAATAGTATTTACACCGATACCTTGTCGAAGGTTATCGATTTTTTACGGTCCGATGCGCAGTACGCTCACTACATCGACTCGGTGATCGTGGGCGGGATCGACTCAATCATCACCGAATTGGGCAAGTTTAAGGAGGAGCAAGGTTTCATCGCATCGCATTTTTCATCGACCCTGGATACGACGATGTTGGATTCTCTCAGCCTGCTGCAGCAGAATTTAAAAATGGAAACCCGAAGGCTGGCGAGTTTTGTGGAGTACATACACGATCGCATGAAAAACTTGCCTAACATGCCCATCGACGAACTGAAGGATGCCTTTGTCATTGTGGATTCGAAAAAGTTCACTCTGGATATGGATATCGTAAGGAACCTGATTGAAAGCGGCAAATTGCAGGAAGCCGCAGTCGCCAACAAGAACGTACTCAATACCATTAATTCGGTTATTGCCCAGTTTCAAAATGTCCGTGAGGGCGTGGGTCAATATAAA
This sequence comes from bacterium, assembly GCA_036398295.1. Classification (GTDB taxonomy): domain Bacteria; phylum Zhuqueibacterota; class Zhuqueibacteria; order Oceanimicrobiales; family Oceanimicrobiaceae; genus DASWHH01. The sequence goes on along the minus strand of DASWHH010000472.1, from coordinate 9,423 downwards.
GACGCCCGCCTGGATTCATTGCGAAACTGCCCGACCGTGCATCGGGCCTATGTGTTGGTGCACGTCGACACGTCCACCATCAAATATCTCAATGTTTATTGTCCGATCGACAGCACCGACATGGAAGCCATCGATGCCAGTTTTCTGAAGTCAAAAATCGGAGGTCTGGAAATCCAGAATCATGGAAAGATTGAGAAGGGCGAGAATAGCTGGGAGGCAAAGTAGCCTTTAGTGGAGGAAGCGGTTATGTCCCAGGAGGGTACCGGAATTCTGGGGATCAGCTTGATTGACGATCAGCTTAGAATAGTGGAGGGTCTGAAAAGATCGGAGGAATTTCACATTGCTCAGATAGCGCAGGGGCGTGTGCGCCAACCGTTTAATTTTGGAGTTTTTGCCGATCCCAATGTGGCCCGTCGCTTTGGTGAGGATATCAGCAGGTTGGTCGAAACCCGTGAATTTCAGGTGAAAGACGCGGCGTTCTCCCTGGATTCCGGCATGGTCTTGATCAAAAAGATTCCCGTCGATAGTGCTCTGGCGCAAAAAGAACTTGAGGATCACATTTTCTGGGAGGTGCGGCAATTCTCTATTTCTCCATTGAAAGAGTACATTGTCGATTTTGAAGGATTAAACCGCGCCGCCGTGGAGAGCGGGCCAGGATTTATGTTAGTGGTGGTAGTCCGCAAGAAAATCGTGGAATTTGTCAAACAGGTCTTCAAACACACCAGCTTGAGTTTGAAAGTGATCGATGTCGATATTTTTTCCGCCCAGCGAGCATTGCAGCTAAATTACGAGTATAACCACTCGAACAAGATTGGCTTAATTGACCTGGAGGAAAAGAAAGTCAATTTTTGTATCTTAGAGGGTAGAAACTACTTTCTCTCGCAGGAGGTATCCTTTCCGGCAACCAACAGCCATACGGATACCTGGGATGATTCTGCCACGCGGCTCATCTCCAAGGAACTGCGCAGGATCGTTCTCGATAATCAACTCGGAAAGGGCGTCGAGGATTTGAACGAAATCTACCTCTATGGCGAAGCCGTTGAAGACAAAGTCCTGGAAGGACTGCAGAATAGTTATGATGTCCGGATCGACCGGGCCAATCCTTTCAAAAAAGTCAAGCTAATGGCTAACGCCAAGGAGGAGTTGAATCAAGAGCGAGCTGAGCGTTTCATGATTTCAGTCGGTGCTGCCCTGCGCGGCATTCAATAATGTAATTAACTGTGCTTTCATTTCATTGGAGTAAGTTATGGTTGACATAAACTTAATCGGCGATGACAGGACGGGGGAAGAACGGACGGGTGACGAAGAACGGGTCGATGAGTTCACCCAAACTTCGAGCATGGACACCCAGGAGCTGGCGTTCGAAGAGCGGACCGAAACCTTCGACACCACCAAAACCGCCGGCTTCGCCCAGCGCAGAAGCTATTCCTCGATCGTTTCGACGGTCATCATATTGGCCGTAATCGGTGTGCTGGGTTTCGGAATCTGGTATTTTATGTTCCGTGACAGCGGCACCAGCAACCAGGCCAACCTGCCGGAGTTTCTTCCCGAGCCGCAGGCGGTCGACCAATCTGAGCCGGCCTCTGGCACAACCGAAGACGAGCCAACGACTGAAGAGGAGGTTTCCCAGCCTGTGCAACAACCGCCGCCACAACAGGAGGTCGCTCGCATCCCGGAACCCGAGCCGCAGAAAATTCCAGAAAAAACCACCACCAGCACCCCGACGACTTCGACGCCACCTGTCAGCAAACCTCCAGTTAAGCCGGCGCCAACGCGCGTGGGAGATTTCAGCCCTTCGTCCAGTCAGTTTGTGATGAGTTCCCGTGCCGCCATTCAAACCGTTAACGGCATCATGGGCGCGATGCCGACCACGCTCAATACGACTTTGCTGTCCTATGCCGGGGGGCGCTTGCGGATGGAGTATGTGGCCGCCTCTCCGGCCGACGCCAAAAGCTTCACCCAGCAGCTCAACCAGAACTATGGCGCTGGGAGTCTCTCGGTGGTGTCTGAAAAGCAGGTGGCCAGCAACGGGCAATCCATGGAAAAGGTCTTGATTTCTGGAACGATCGCTTCCAAAACCGCGGGCACGCAGACTAACGGGGTGGATATTTTCAACATCACCCAACTCAAGGATTGGATGCAGTCCAGCGCTAAGCAATTTGGCCTGCAAATCGTGCAATTCGATTCCCAGCAAGGACGTTTTGCAGAGGGTTACCAAAAGACCCCGATTCTGGTGAGAGTGTATGGCAGCAAAGAATCGCTGCAGCGATTCATGGATTTTTTTGCTTCCGAAAATCTCAACGTGGAGTTGGCCAAGATCCTGTTGGTTTCGAAGGACATGGCATCGTTCAGTGATGACAATCTTATGCTGGTCATGAACTTGTTTTTGTTTCAACCATCGTAGCGAGCCGAAACAATCCGGATGACGCGGGTAATCGCCGGCGCCAGGAAAGGATTCAGATTAGCAACACCCAAAAGTCCTTTCGTTCGTCCCACTACTGACCGCACCAAACAAGTCATCTTTGATGTTCTGAGCCCCTACCTTTCCGGGAGTCTGGTGCTGGACCTATTTTCGGGAACGGGCGGTTTGGGTATCGAAGCCCTGAGTCGTGGTGCGACCGGGGCTATTTTTGTCGAAAGTGATGCCAAAGTCATGGAGGTGCTGATTCAGAATTTGCACCAAACCGGTTTCAGCGAACGCTCTGAAGTGATGAACTTGAGCGCCCGTGCCGCTCTCAAGGTGCTGACAAAACGTGGCGCCCGGTTCGAAGTCATCCTGGCCGATCCGCCGTACGAAGGCTCCGCTGCCCAGGAGACCCTCGCCGCGGTGGCGCCGATTTTAAAGGAGGGTGGCTGGTTTGCTCTCGAGCACAGCTCGCGGCGGGCACCGGCGGAAATAGACGCGCTGTTTTTGAAGACGCGCAAAAAACATGGTGACTCGGCGATTTCTTTTTATCAACATGCCTGACGGAAAATTAGCCATCTACCCGGGGACTTTTGATCCCATCACCAATGGCCATCTCGATATCATTCAGCGGTCGAGGTTCCTGTTTCATTCTGTGGTGGTAGCCGTGACCACCAACCCGGCGAAGAAACCGCTGTTCTCGGTTGAGGAGCGCATCGCGATGATTCGCACCTGCGTCGCCGATCAGCATAGCATTTCGGTGGAATCTTTCGATGGCTTGCTGATGAATTATGCGGTGGGCAAGCAAGCCGACGTTATCGTCCGCGGCCTGCGTGCCATCACCGATTTCGAGTATGAATTTCAAATGGCGCTGATGAACCGCAAGCTTGCTGACAGCGTCGTAACGGTTTTTTTGATGCCCAACGAAAAATACACCTATCTGAATTCGACGATTGTAAAAGAAGTGGCGCGATTTCACGGCGATGTGAGCTCCTTCGTGCCCAAAGAAGTCAATAGTATTCTCATTAAAAAGTTTAAGACACCATGAACCTGATCGACAGCATTCGTGAAAAAGCCCGAAAGACTGGCAAGCGTATGGTATTCCCCGAAGGGACGGAACTCCGCGTGCAACAGGCGGCCGAGTTCTTGACCCGCAACCAAATACTGGGCTGCGTGCTTTTGGGGGATGTGAAAGAAATCCGGGGAGTGGCGGCGCCGGGCGGAGTGAATTTGAATGGCATCGAATTAATCGATCCCTTGCAGTCCAATAAATTGGATGAATATTGCCGGATTTATCATGAATTGCGCAAGGAGAAAAACGTCACCCCGGAGATCGCGCGCCAGACCATGCCGCAATCCCTGTTTTATGGCGCGATGATGGTACGCACCGGCGAATGTCATGGCAGCGTCGCTGGCAGTGTCAACACCACCGGCGATGTCCTGCGCGCCGCCATTCAAATCATCGGGCTGGCGAAGGGCATATCGCTGGTCTCCAGTACTTTCGAGATGGTGCTGCCTGCCCGTGCAGGCGGGCCATCCGGACGAGTTCTGACTTACGCTGACTGCGCGGTCGTGCCGCAGCCCAATTCCGAGCAACTGGCAGACATCGCGATTTCCTCGGCGGCGACCCATGAGAATCTCACCGGCGAACAGCCGATGGTGGCGCTGCTGTCGTTTTCGACCAAAGGTAGTGCCAGGCATGAGATGGTGGAGAAAGTGCAACGGGCGCTGGAAATCGTCAAGGCCAAAAAGCCCGATTTGAAAATTGACGGCGAGCTGCAGGCCGACGCGGCGCTGGTGGAGGAAATCGGCAAGCGCAAATCCCCGGGCAGCCCGGTGGCAGGCAAGGCCAATGTGCTGATTTTCCCCGATCTCGATGCCGGCAACATCGCTTACAAACTGACTGAGCGCATCGGCGGCGCCAAGGCCATCGGCCCGATCATTCAGGGACTGGCGAAACCCGCCAACGATTTGTCGCGGGGATGCGCCTGGTCCGATATCGTGGACGTGGCGTGCATCTGCGCGGTGATGAGTTGATTAAGAATTTCGAGAAATAGAATGGCAAATATACAAGTTAAAGCTCGATTATCTTATAACGAATTACTAAAGGCTGTTGAACAACTAAATCCGAAGGATTTAGAAACATTTCTATCATATGTTATTTCTCTGCGAGCAAGAAAAAAGGGAAAATATATCTCTAAACCTGAAGCCGATTTGCTCATCAGAATAAACCAGAAAATAGACCCAAAGATTCAAAAACGATACGACGCGTTGATATCCAAGAGACGAACTGAAGATCTTACATCTGAAGAATACAAAGAGCTGCTACAATTGAGCGACCTGGTTGAAAACATAGAGACAAAACGGGTAAAGCACCTTTCCCAGCTGGCAGAGCTACGTCATACATCACTAAAGGCATTGATGAAAGAGTTGGGAATTCAGACACCTTATGTCTGAAAAGGTGACGGCTCAACAGAAACGAGCTACCATAAAACGGGCTAATGGCTGTTGTGAATATTGTTTGAGTCAAGCACGATTTGCAATTCAACCATTTTCGGTGGAGCATATCGTACCATTAAGTAAGGGTGGAGAAAGCACTTCAAAAAATCTAGCCTTGGCTTGCCAAGGATGCAATAATCATAAATATAGCAAAACAGAGGCTTCGGACCCAATCAGCAACAAGATGGTCTCGCTGTACAACCCGAGAGCGCATAAGTGGCATTCTCATTTTTCATGGAATGATGATTTCACTTTGATTATTGGGATAACGCCAACCGGTCGTGCTACTGTTGAGGCGTTAAAATTGAATAGAGAAAACATAGTAAACCTGAGACGAATTTTGTATGAGGCGGGAGAACATCCACCCTCCTTACCCGTAACGCCTATATAGTTTAGAGGTCTTTGTTTACGGTTCCTCTGGAAATCACTGATATGACCCTTGCAAAACGCGTTAGTCAAGTCCAGCCCTCCCAGACCCTCGCCATCACGGCCCTGGTGGATACCCTGCGCCGGGAAGGCCGCAGCATCATCGACCTCGGCGCCGGCGAGCCGGACTTTGATACGCCGCAGGTTGCGAAGGATGCCGCGGTTGCGGCGATCGCCGAGGGTTACACCAAATATACCCCGGCCACCGGCAGCGTCGAGATTCGCAAAGCCATCTGCGAAAAACTCAAACGGGAGAACGCGCTCAACTACAGCCCGGCGGAAATCGTCGTCACCTGCGGCGCGAAACATGCCATCATCAATGTGCTGTTGGCTCTCTGCCAGGAGGGAGACGAAGTGATCGTGCAGTCGCCCTACTGGACCAGTTACGTCGAGCAGGTTCGTTTTGTCGGGGCGAGGCCGGTGATCGTCGAGACCGATGAGCGCAGCGGCTTCAAAATGAGCATCGGGCAGTTGCAGGGCGCCATCACCGCCAAAACCAAAATGCTGATCCTCAACAGTCCCAGCAATCCCACCGGCGCGGTGTACACCCGCCAGGAGCTGGCTGCAATCGCCGACCTGGTTCGGAAATTCGACTTTTATATTTTGTCGGATGAGATTTATGAGAAAATCATTTACGATGGTTTGCGGCACGAGAGCATCGCGGTTTTTCCGGAGATGCGCGAGCGCACCATCGTGGTCAACGGCGTCTCCAAATCCTACGCCATGACCGGCTGGCGCATCGGCTATCTGGCTGCGGCGGCGGAAATCACCGGGGCGGTGACCACCATCCAGAGCCACACCACCTCGAACCCGACCTCCATCTCCCAGCGCGCCGCCATCGCCGCCTTGAATGCCAACCACACCATCATCGATGATATGGTGGTTGAGTTTAAAGAGCGACGCGACTACCTGGCGAGCCAGCTGCGGGAAATGCCGGGAATCGTCTGCCCGCTCCCCGAGGGCGCCTTTTATATGTTTCCCAGCGTTGACGCATTATTTGGCAAAAAGTACCGGCAAAAACCCATTCAAAGTTCAATGGACCTGTGTGCTTTTTTGTTGGAACAGGAAGGGATTGCCGCCGTCCCCGGCGAGGCTTTTGGCTCGCCACGCCACATCCGGATTTCATACGCCACCTCGATGGCGAACTTAAAAGAGGCGGTGGCGCGCCTGGGCCGTGCCTTCAAAGCATTAAGTGATATCAACTAACCACATTTTGAACCGCAGAGGGCGCAGAGAACGCCGAGTAGGTATTTTGATTGGTCTTAGTTTCTTAAGATGTGCTTTAGAACTCTTAACAGGTCGCGCCGTGTTCGTCCGTGAAAAATCCGTGGCTCAATCTTTGGTAGGGGCTGTCCCAAAAGTCCCTTTTTCTTCATCCCGAGCGGAGTCGAGGGATGAACTAACTTGCGGAAAAAAACAACATGCTTCGACATAGCCTGTCCTGAGCCTGTCGAAGGGCTCAGCATGAAGATGTTTTACGTTTTTGGGACTTTTTGGACAGCCGCTTTGTGTTTTTCGCGGACTCAGCGGTGATTTGTTGAGGCTAAACTAATTCTATAATTTACCGATAATAAGCAGGATAGATTGTTCAGCCAAGGGAAAGGTTTCTGCCCATTCCCAGCGCTGACGCAATCGAGAACTTACGCTGCCAGAAATGTCATACCAGGGGTGTCCGGGAAGCTTACACTCGAAAAAGTTATGTAAAAATTCCGCATAAATTTTCTGCGAGTCAGCGCATAGCGGATATGTAATATAATTGCCTTTGAAACTTTTAACTTTATATCCAAGAGTGGAACGATTATGGAAAACTTAGGATTAAATAACGACGTGTTGGTTGGCGGTCGCAAGTTTCATATTCAGACCAGCTACTCGGACGCCAACCGCCTCATCCAATCGAAGGTGTTCAACGAAGGCCAGGTGATCGAATCCAGGGAGGTGCCGGTGGATGGTGCGCCTATCGATGAGATCAACTCCCAGCTCAACGATCTCCATCAGGAGCAAATTACAGAAATGGAGATTCTCTATTACATTTATGAAAAAGTGAAGGCGGTGCGCCATGCCTCTTCCTCCCATAAGCTGGGACTGCTGTTTCTGAAGAAGAGCCTGGTTAAGGAGGCCATCGAGCAATTCAAGCTGGCTCTGGAAATTGATCCCGGCCTTTACCAAGTCTATGCCAGTTTGGGCCGGGCGCTGTTGATCAACGGCTCCTACGACGAGGCCATTGCAAGTCTGCAGGAGGCGGTACAAAAGGCCTCCGACTACGCTGATATCAATAACTACCTCGGCGTCGCCTACCTCTACCAGGAAAAATTCCCGCAAGCGGTGCAATATCTCTCCGCAGCCATCCGCCTGAACGAAAACTACATTGGCGCGCATTATTATCTCGGCGTCGCCCACCTGGCACTATCCCTCAATCAAACCGAGCTTGGTGAAAACACCGACGAGGACTATCGCCAGGCCATGGAACACATCAACCTGGCAGTGGATCGTCTGGTCGATCGCCAGATTCCCAGTTTCAAAAAGGTGCTGGATCTGGTGCAGGGAAAGTCATATAAGGAAGCTGTCAACGCTTTTCTTAACAGCACGCCCAAGGAGGACCTCACCCATTTCATGAACATGGAGAACGAGTTTTATCTCAAATTCATGTACGGCGGCAAAGGCAAGGACGACGCCTTCATCGCCGACTACGTGCAGAACCTGCGTGAGTTGCTGGACCAGCATCCCGGCTACGCCGACGTGCGCAACAACCTGGGAATTGCCTACCTGATTCAATGCCGCAACCTGTTTCTGAAAGCGCTGGAGGAGTTTCGCGCCGCGCTCAAAATCAATGCTAATTTCAAGAAGGCGGAAAAGAATCTCAAGCTCGCCGAAAACGACGGTAAGGGCTTTTTGATTCTGCTGCGCGCAATCTTGAAATAAAGACAACTAAGGATAGCATCGCCAAGGCGGGAAGACGCAAAAGTAGTTTTCGAGCTCAAAATTCTTTTAGATAAACACAAAGAACACCGGGGCCTCACAAGTCACATCTCTTATTCATTTTCGAATCCTCCTGCGTCTCTGCGTCTTTGGTGTTTAACTTCCTAACTTATTGGTACAAATTTTGCAAAAAGCTCAAAGATCATTTTGTCAACGTGAGAAAAAATGAACGCTTGGATCAATTCAGTACAGTCGTCCGGTTTCGGAACACGGGCGAAATCGTTTTCTGCCATTTTTGTTGGTAGTGTTATCCTGAGCCTGGTTGTTGTTTCGCTGCTTCCCGCCCAGGCGCTTACCGATTCGGTGGAGGTCAAAGCCCTCAACACGCAAGCGAGCGCGGCTTCGTTGTACACGCTCAACTTCACCCTCGCCGACACACTCTATCCCGACGCCGGGTTCGAAATCAGCTTTCCGCCGGGATTCGATGTTTCCAAAGTGACCATTGCCGGCTCGAAGGCCATCAACGGCGGCTTTGAGGTGAAGGTGGAAGGCCAGAAAGTTCTGGTGACGCGCAAAGGCCGGGGGGCGGTAAAACTGCCGGGCGAGAAAGTGGATGTGATGTTTTCCACGGTCACCAACCCGGCCAACCCGGAATCCAATCACAAAATCAACGTCACCATCAAAAAATCACAGCAAGCGACTCGCACCAAAGAATTGCGCGGGTCGGTTCTGATTACAGCTGAGAAAGTTCAATGATGAGCAGGTATTTACGTATTTTTGGTCTCTCGAGCATCTCCATCTTGTTTTTCTTTGAAATCGCACTGGCTAGTATCGACGCAAATAACCGTGCTGCTGGGGCAACCACGAATTATACCTACAGTTTTAACGCTAGTGTAGATTCCCTTGCTTCGTTCACGATAAGCTTTCCTGGCGCTTTCAATGTTCAGGGTGTTCTGATTGCTGCTTCCACCACAATGGATGGCGGATTTGACGTTTCTGCGCCTAGCGGTAATCAATTTACTATAACTCGCGACGGAGCTGGGACCGACACGCCTTCGGGAAATCAAGATCTTATTTTTGGAGTCGTAACCAACCCAACGACGGCAGGTAATTATTCAATTACCATAACGGGAGCAGTGAGCGAAAGCCCCACTATAAACATCACTTCTGCCGCGCTT
>DASWHH010000471.1:0-7556 GCA_036398295.1 bacterium | reverse complement strand
AACCGGTTGGCGTTTTCCGGTCTCCGTTTTCCGTCAAGTGGTGCAATTCGTTTACATTTTTTTCCTCATCACCAGAGCCAACTCGCTCAGTTCCTTCATCAAGGACTCGAATTCAGCAAGACTCAACGACTGCTGTCCATCGGAGAGCGCCTTTTCGGGATGAGGGTGGACTTCGATGATGAGGCCATCGGCGCCGGCAGCCAAGGCGGCCTTGCTGGCGGACGCCACCAATTTGCTATTGCCGCTGCTGTGAGATGGATCAACGATGATCGGCAGATGGGATAACTCTTTTACCGCCGGCACCGCCAGAATGTCGAGTGTATTGCGGGTATAGGTCTCGAAGGTGCGGATGCCGCGTTCGCAGAGCATGACCTGCTCGTTGCCCTCCAGCAGGATGTATTCCGCTGCCAGCAGAAACTCCTCGAGCGTGGCGCTCATGTTGCGTTTCAGGATGACGGGCTTTTTGGTTTTTCCGACCTCACGCAGCAGATCGAAATTGTCCATGTTGCGGGAGCCGATGCGCAGAATATCCGCGTGTTCAGCCAACAAGTCAAGATGGTGTGGTGAAAGGATTTCGGTTTCGATAAGCAGGTGGGTTTCCTGTTTGACGAGCCGAAAGAGCTCGACCCCCTCAGGCCCAATGCCCTGAAAGGTGTACGGCGAAGTGCGTGGCTTAAAGAGCGAGCCGCGCAGGATTTTCGCGCCCGCTTTTTCCACGGCGCGCGCCGCGGACAGCGCCTGTTCGCTGTTTTCCAGCGCGCATGGGCCGGCGATCACGGTGAAATGACCCTCTCCCACAACCACGTCATGAATACGAATGAGCGTATCGTGATTCGCTTCTGACTTTCGGACTTTGGTATGCTCTAGTCGATTCAACAAGTTTGATTATTCTCTTGATTGCTTTGCATTTTTTGGGTACGTTATCACCCAATTGGCAGCTTGAAAATACAAAATATTTGACCTTTGTCAACAGAATTCTCAGCCTGAATAGTCTCAATGGCGGCCAAACTATAATGACATTCTCACCCAACTTCAACCTCGCGTCAGGAAATTCAGTCGAGCAATACTCATGGCGTTGAAAGATTTTTTGGCTTCAAAAAAATCTAAGATCATCAAATCGGCCATGTCGGTGGAGGAATTGGTAACGCGATTTCCTGAGATCCCGCGAGATTTGCACCGGGAACCGCAACTGGCTAAGTTTGCCGCAAGTTTCGGAGAATGGCTGCGGCAGGCGCAAAATCCCAGCGCCTGCAGCACCCAATATTCGCCGGGACATCATTATTATTTGAAACTCATCGGCCCGCTGAAAATCTACATGTACGGTCTCGCCACCAAAGAGAAGATTTTGCAGCAACTGCAGGACATGCTGGATCTCCATGCCGCCGATCCGCAGAGATTTGCCGCGACCTTGCTGCCGGACCCCGGGAATCCAAAGCTATGAGGCTCTACAAGCGCAGAGGGTGGTAAATGCCATATCGCGAATTTCAGCCGCATATCAGTCTGCAGAATTACATCAGCTGCTACTGGATACTCGAAAATGACTCCCGGTTAGCTGAACCTGAACCATTGCGAATTTTTCCCGACGGCTGCATGGAATTGATCTTTCATTATAAGGATCGTGTGCGCCGCCTGACGAATGGCGCGGTTCCAAGGCGTCAGGATGAGCTGCAGGCAGCTGCGACGTTGAGCGGTCAAATCAAAAAATTCATTTTGTTGCAGCCGACCGGCCAGCTGGGTGTGCTGGGAATTCGGTTTCGCCCCGCGGGTGCGCTACCCTTTTTTCGAATGCCCATCGCGGAGTTGACGGAAAAGGTGGTTCCTGTGGAATCACTCTGGGGTAACTCGGGAAAACAACTTTACGATCAGATCGCCTCGGCACCGCTTTATCGCGACAAGATTCGCATCATCGAGAATTTCTTGCTCAAACGAGTTGAACGTCCGGCGGCGAGAGATGCCCTGATTCTGGAGGCACTTCGTGAAATCAGACGACACAACGGAGAAATAACCGTCGATTTTCTGATGCGCAAGATGAAGATTAGCGGCCGCCATTTGGAAAGGAAGTTCAGCGAACAGGTAGGGCTGTCGCCCAAACGTTTCAGCCGCATCGTACGTTTTCAAAACATCTTTCGTGTCATGAACCAACCTGCCGTCGGCCGACTGACGGAGTTAGCATTGGCGGTCGGCTATTACGACCAAGCCCATTTCATCCGCGAATTCAAGGAATTCGCTGGACTCAATCCCTCCGCTTATTTTTCAAAGCCGCATCCATTGACAGATTGTTTTACCGGCGCGAATGAAATGGCGGATTTGTACAAGTCGGTTTCATGATTTTTTCCTATACTGGGTGAACTTTAACTGAAGGAGACTGGCAATGAAGACTCGTTGGTGGTTGTTGTTCACCCTGTTTTGCGTTCTGGCTTTTTGCCGTGCGGATGCTCAACAATTGGCCTTTTCTAATCTGCAAGCTTTCGAGTGGTTGGTGGGAGAGTGGAAAAGCACGGGCGGTAAAACCACTTCTTGTGAAACCTGGAGCCGCGCCAGCGACCGTACATTCGAAGGCGAGGGTTACTTCCTCAAAAATGGGGAAAAGGTGGTGACCGAGTATTTGAGAATCGAATTATTTGGAAACGAGGTCTATTACGTTTCGCGGGTTTCGCACAACAAGTACCCGGTGCCGTTCAAGTTGGTGAAAGTCGATGGACAGAATGTCATCTTTGAGAACACCGAGCATGACTTCCCGCAGCGGATCATTTATCAACGAAAAGAGGACGGCTCCCTGCACGCCCGCATCGAAGGTCAGCAGGATGGCAAGGAGCGGGGAGTGGATTTCTTCTTTGTGAAGTCAGGTGAAAGTTCCAAATGACAAATCCCAAACTCCAGATAATACCCAAATCTCAATTCCAAACACGCACTTTGGAAATGGATAATTGATGACCCTCTCCAACAGATATTTTTACCTCCTGAACGCCGCGATCACCCTCGCAGGTCTGACTTTCCTGATTTGGCTACTGTTTTTTCGCCAGGGCAGCGCCGAAGGCAGTACGGCGGTCACCAAACTGCCGGCGGTAAACGCAACGCTCAACGCGACCAGCACCGCGATTCTATTGGCTGGCTATTGGGCGATCAAGAATCGCCGCGAAGCACTGCACAAAAATTTGATGATATCGGCGTTCATCGTCTCCGCGCTATTTTTGATCAGCTATGTCTATTATCACAGTTTGCAGGGAGACACCAGATTCTTGGGGGAGGGTTGGATTCGTCCCGTCTATTTTTTCATTTTAATCAGCCACATCATTCTGTCGATGATCGTCTTCCCGATGGTGCTCTCCACGATCTATTTCGGCCTCAGCGACAAACGAACCACTCACCGCAAAATTGCCCGCATCACGTTACCGATCTGGCTGTATGTCTCGGTGACGGGCGTGGTCATCTTTTTTATGCTGCGATCCAATTCGTAGGGGGGATTGCAATCCGCCCCTACGACGCGTCTCAATAATTGGTCGAAGCAAAGTCCTGGGTTACGTAAAACACGTCGGCGCCATTGAACATCCCGATGGCGCATCCCACCCCCAGAAACCGGAAATGTCTGTTCAAAATGTTGCTGCGGTGTCCAGGGCTGTTCATCCACCGTTCCACGAGGGTCTTGGCAAACTCATCATAGGTGAAACGAATTCCTTGGTTTCTCCAAAAATCGCGCGGCACCTCGAGTTGCGGTAAAGGTTTTTCAACGAGAACTTCCTGCCGTTTGAAGATTGGATAAATCGCGATGTTTTCGCCGGCTGTGCCTTCTCTTAACCCGACCTGTAACAAACGCTTTTTCAATGTTCGGTTTTTTGAGTCCGGAGAGGTGTGGCTGAAATAATGCAGTCGCACCATTTCTTCGGAATGATGGCGTGCGGCCGACCGCGCCCGTGGCTCAAATCTCAGCGGCCACAATCCCAAGCGCTGGCGCTGCAAATTCGTTTGCAGGAATATCGCGTATTCTAACAGCTCTACATTAACGGAGTCGGGTTCGATTTTGCCGCCAAACTCGACCGGTTCGTTCTTGAGTTCGTAGAAGACCGGCACAGTTATTTTCTGCGCACAGGCGAAGAACGCCAGACAGACTATTGTTAGGAGACGTGATGGCATACCCAGTCTGAATAATTCCGAGGTCTTTGCTTTGATTCGGTGGGGATTAGAGGGAGTGTTGGAGTTATGGAGCATAGGGCGGCGCGGCAGAGCACAAAGCGCCGCCCTACGTGATGCGCTCTTTTGCCTTTGGCCTCAATGACAGACACATACACTCCGGGATCCATTGATCCAGTAATCCACCCATCCATTAATCCATACAGCAATGATAAGCCCGAATCGTCAACAGGGAACAATGACAGATTAAACGGACCATGGTTTTGATTACAAATATTGCCCCGCTCGAAATTTATTCCCACGCTTGATCATGGGTGAAAATTTTCTATATTGCTTGTCAATCTACAAAATCCGTTCGAACTTTCCACAAAATTTCGAAGGCGATATGCATATCACCGAACCCACCACGATGCTCACCGATTATGCGCTGGCGCTGCTGACGGGTTATTTTGCGAGACGACTTATGAAGATGTCGGCGCAGCAGCGCTCGATGCAGCTCTGGAGCGCAGCATTTTTCGTCACCGCCTCTGCGGCTGTGGTCGGCGGAACGTCCCACGGCTTCGCCCTGTACCTCAATGATTTGTGGCAGGCCATCATCTGGAAAACTACCGTGTATGCCATCGGCGTGGCCAGCTTCTGCATGTTGGCGGGGACTCTTATCGCCACAATTAAACCACCGCTTCAAAAGTGGTTGGTCGCCGTGACAGGCGCCAAATTCCTGGTTTATGCCTTTTGGATGATCAACCACAACCAGTTCAAATATGTGATTTATGACTATGCTCCGGCGATGTTGGCCGTCCTTGCCTTGCAGATTTACGCGCACTTTGCTTGCCGCGATCCCGCCGCTCCCCGGATCATCGCCGGGGTGTTGATTTCTTTTTTTGCCGCCGGCGTGCAGCAAAGCGGCTTCACCATTCACCAGCATTTTAACCACAACGATTTGTACCACGTCATTCAAATGGGAGCGATCTATTTGTTGTTTCGCGGGGCGAGTTTGCTGCAGGATGATTAACAAGTTGACTTTTTGACGTACGCTGTGTATTTTGAATTCGCCTTTACTACCTCAGAGATTTTGAAAATGACCCCGACCTTTCTGAAACGAGTCCTAATAAAAAACTACAAAAGCATCGCCGCGTGCGATGTGAGACTCCATCCACTAATATTTTTGGTCGGTCCCAACGGAGCCGGAAAGAGCAACTTTCTTGACGCTCTGCGTTTCGTCACAGATGCGTTGCGTACATCGCTGGACCACGCCCTCCGTGACCGTGGTGGAATCAAAGAGGTGCGCCGACGCTCAGGCGGCCACCCAACCCATTTTGCCCTTCGACTGGAGTTCCAATTAAGTTCCGGGACAATCGGCCATTACGCGTTTCGCATTGGCGCTTTGCCCCAGGCAGGATATGAAGTTCAAAACGAAGAATGCATCGTTTACAGGCCCGAAGCGCTTTCAACTCCTGATCGATTCGTTGTTGCTAAGGGTAAAGTGATATCAGCCAGCGTTCCGGTTGCGCCGGCGGCAGCGATTGATCGCCTTTATTTGGTGAGCGCTTCTGGACTGCCGCAGTTTCGGTTGGTGTATGAAGCACTTTCGCGTATGGGCTTCTATAACCTTAACCCAAATCTCATCCGAGACCTGCAATCGCCCGATGCCGGTGAATTGCTGGCAAGAGATGGAAGCAATCTCGCCAGCGTTATCGGGAAATTGACGCTGAATAACGCAACAAAGAAGCGCATTGAGGAATACCTTGCTAAGGTTGTGCCGGGTGTGCATGGCGTTGAAGCGAAAGTGATCGGCCCTAAAGAGACTTTGGAGTTCCGGCAATCTGTGGCCGGCTCCCAAGACCCCTGGCGTTTTCTGGCCGCCAACATGTCTGACGGCACGTTGCGGGCATTAGGTATTCTCGTTGCCTTGTTTCAATCGGATAATGGAACGGCTAAACCCGTGCCGCTGGTGGGTATCGAGGAACCAGAAGTGGCTTTACATCCAGCCGCAGCCGGCGTTCTGCTTGATAGCCTGCGTGACGCCAGCCGCAAAACCCAAATTATTGTCACCAGCCATAGCCCTGACCTATTGGATGACGCGAGTTTAGACACCGATTCGATTCTTGCGGTTGTAGCTGAAAAAGGCAATACAAAATTAGGCCCAATTGACGAGGCCGGACGGTCGGCGCTGCGAGATCGACTCTACACGGCCGGGGAGCTTTTGCGGCTCAATCAGTTGGCGCCCGATCCACAATCTATTAAATCGGATCAAATCGACATAGAATTCGATGATGGAAAAACCTGATGGATGTTCATATTGGCTGTGTGGTCGAGGGTCATGGAGATCGCGAAGCGGTGCCAGTGCTCATCCGCCGTATTGTTCAAAAGTTCGATCCTACTCTATCAGTTCACATTCCTGCCCCGATTCGAATTCCCAAAAATAGATTGGTTAAGTCCGGAGAACTTGAGCGAGCCGTTGAGCTCACTGCTCGAAAGACTGGTGACAACGGTGCGGTTCTGGTGATCTTGGACAGCGACGATGACTGTCCGGCTCAAATTGGACCCGAGTTGCTAAAGAGAGCGATCGCAGCACGCAGCAATATTAAGATTGCAGTTGTACTTGCCAAGCGTGAATTTGAATCCTGGTTTCTCGCCTCCGCAGATTCACTTCGTGGATTTCGCGGGTTGATGAAAAAGAATGAGTCACCCATTGATCCCGAAGCGATTCGCGGTGCGAAAGAATGGCTGAGTAACCAAATGGAGACGGGCCGAAGTTATGTGGAAACCTTGGATCAGCCGGCCTTCGCGGCGCGGTTTGATCTCGAAGTGGCGCGGCGGGCAGATTCTTTTGACAAATTCTATCGAGAAATTGTTCGTCTTTTAAAAGTATTATGCGAATCCAAGCGCAATAAATAAAGACGCTTTCAAACTTACCACCGAAGGAACGTTTGCCGTATTTGATTTTGGAGTACCAAGAAAAATGGGACTGCAACAATGGCTAAGCGGAAAGCAAAACTCTGTTTTGTACTCATGCCATTTAAAGATGAGTTGAAGGAAGTCTATAGGATAGCGATCAGACCGGCTTGTACCCGAGCAGGTTTTGCCTCATTGAGGGTGGACGAGCTAAAGGGCACGTTCAATATTAATCGAAAAATTATTGAGCATATTTTTTCAAGCGATGCTGTCGTGGCTGATTTGACCGACTGGAACCCAAACGTGTTTTACGAAATCGGTGTAGCGCATGCCATCGATAACAAAACCATTATGATCATACAGAAAAAAGACAGATTGCCATTCGATGTGAGTACTTATCGCTGTCTCCAGTATGAGCAAACAGAAACTGGATTGGCAAAATTAAGGAAGGGCATTGTGGACTCCCTGTTAAGTATCGAAGAATGGCGTCAACACCCCACCAATCCGGTGCAGGATTTTAAGCCCACTGATAC
>DASWHH010000470.1:0-3939 GCA_036398295.1 bacterium | reverse complement strand
CAAAAGCAAAACGCCACCCGTTCCCAATAAATGGCAAATCTCGCTGCCAACGCCACTGATGCCGAATTAACCGCAGCCCTAAAGGCATCAGATCACTTCGCCTTTAGAGCTATCTATTACCGTTATTTCGAAGCGTTGTTTCGATTTCTATGGCGACAGACCCATGACGATGAGTTGGCAAAAGACCTCCTCCAAGAAATTTTCAGTCGGGTGTGGAAAAACCGCAACAATCTCGACGCCAGCCAATCCATCAAATCGTATCTTTATCGCATCGGCCAAAATCTGGTGATCGATCATCGACGAAAGAATACGCACTCCCTCGACTCTTTGGAAGAGCATCCTGAAATCGAGCCGACCTATTCCACTGACGAAAGTTTTGATCTACAAGATAAAATTCAAAGCGCAATCGAAGACCTGCCGGAGCAGGTTCGTATCGTTTTTACCATGAATCGCTTCGATGGCTTTAAGTATACGGAAATTGCGGCGCTGCTGAATATTTCTTTGAAAACGGTCGAGGCGCGAATGAGCAAAGCCTTGACCCTCTTACGCGAAAAGTTGGCGCCGTTCTTGACGCAGAGAGAATAGCGCAGAGAGCATAGCAAAAAAAGCGCTATGCGCCATGCCCTCTGCGCTTTGCGTGAGATAGGGTTTTTTCGGAATACCTCGTATTAGTTTACAGAACGTATAACTCAAGGAGGTATTTCTAATGGTCAAGCGCATTTTTGCATCGGCAGTAATCTTCTTCACATGCGCCGGTTGGTTTCTCATCGGCTGCAACGGCATAAATGGACCCGACTCAACAACGAATGATGAATCAACGACTTTTGCTGAAACTTTCGATGTGACCACGCTGGCGAGTCAGACCAGTCTACTCAAATCCACCGGCGTCAATACCGACAGCGCCAACGCTTTTTTTGTGCTGCGTTGGAGCTACCGGCTGAATCATGTTTCCGGTGGCGACACGGTGACGGGACACGCCTCGGCAGTCGCGTATAACCAACCCTCCACCCTGCGCGACCGCAACGCGCTGGGATTGGACATGGGAACGGTCTCGGTTATCACGGGCCTGGACACCATCGACCTTTCAAAATTTGCAGGCATCTTATCCGGTGTGCGCTACGGTATGTTCGGCGGCTTTGGCGGCAATCGTCCCCCCAACGGCGGATGCGATGGTCCACGCGGCGGCCGCGGCGGACATCACGGCCACGGCGGCGGTCCGCGCGGAAACGGCGTAACTCACGACAGTTTAACGATTGTCAATATACCATTCATCGGCGGCGGGGCTTATCAATTTGACGTCACCGGCTCGGAATCGATACCGGCTATGACACTGGACATCCAAGCGCCCGCGCAGTTGGTCCAGATCACCGGCCTCGCAGACCGGGATTCCATCGATGCCACACAAGACCTCACCGTGACTTGGGATGGTGATGCTGCCGCGAACAACACCGTGCTTGTGCTCGCTCCGGCTTTCGGACGAGGACATGGTCGCAGCGCGGGCCAATCGGTGGAACCGGTGTTCATTCAAGTCGATGCGGCGGCTGGCAGTTTTGCGATTTCAGCCCAGGCTCTGCAAGATCTGCTGAGTGCAGCCGATGCCGAAGCGTTCAGCCTGCACCTGTCGCAGAGCATAGTGAATGAAATTACCGACGCCCGGGTCGGCAAGATTCTGGTCAGCGCCGGTTCGGATGATCAGGTAATCTTGACGGTAAAATAAATCAGGAATGGATTGATGGAGTACTGGAGTGTTGGAGAATTGGAACCAGTGCTGGATTGATGGATTCTTGTGCAAATCTAAGCTCGGATTTCCGTCTCACGTCTCACGTTTGACGTCTCATGGATCTATAACTCCAATGCACCAGTACCCCGCTAATTTGTGAATTATTAGGTTGCGAGGAGATTACCCCATAACCATTGGCTACTAATTCCTACTTCAAAACATGAAACCCATCGATTACAACGAATTGCTCTCGCGCTATTTTTCCGGCGAAGCCGGTGTCGAGGAGCGCGCCCGAGTCGAGGCGTGGCGGCGGGCTTCTGCAGAAAATCAACGCCTGTTTGCTGAATATGAAAAAGTCTGGAAATCGGCGACCGAAAAGTTGCCGAAGATTCCCAATATCGATCAAACCTGGAACGAATTAACCGCGAAGCTAGGCCTTCCCGCGGAGCCATCGCCGGCGAGAATTTTGGAAATGAAAAAGCCGCCGCAACCATTGGCGCGAAACTTCTCATGGCGCGATCGTTATGTCTGGGCCGCGGCGGCGGTCATCCTGCTGGCATTGAGTATCACCGTCTACCGAACGTTACAAAACTCGAACGGACTAAAAACCATTGCAACCGCGAATGCCCGGCAAAAGAATATCGAGCTGCCCGACGGCTCCGTGGTGAAGTTGAACAGCGACAGCGAAATTCGATTTCAAAAAACATTCTCCGACTCGACGCGATCCCTTACCCTTGCCGGTGAGGCTTATTTTGAAGTGGCGCGCGACGGACGTCCGTTCGTGGTGAAAACCGGCAATGCCCAAATTCGGGTGTTGGGGACGAAATTCAACATTCGGGCGCGCAATGCTGAGACGCGCGTGACGGTGCGGGAAGGTCGCGTGACGTTGAGCGGATCAGCTTCACCGCCAGCGACGATAGTTGTGATCATCGCCAACCAAATGAGCGTGTGCAGGCAGCAAAACGATCCCGATCCGCCCACAGCAGTTGCGGCTGATTATGTGCTGGGCTGGCTGGAAGGAAGGATCGTTTTCGATCAAACGCCAATAACCGAAGTCGTTGCGGAACTACAACGGATTTACGATGTTACGATTGTGTTATCCAATGACGCTGTCAGCAAACACTCGATCACCGGTTCGTTTCAAAACAAGCCGGTCGAATCGGTGCTCACCGCGATTTGTCTGGCATTAGACCTGCGATACACCAAGCAAGCGGGGAAATATGTGATTGGGGAATAACAGAATCGCCTGACAAATTAGTGGCATTCCGCAAGCCATAGGTTGTGAAGCCCGGTGGCTTTTTTTTCGCCGCAACCGAGATCGGAATCCTTTTTTTGAGTTTTAAAAGATTCCTTCCAAATAATCTTGCCATGGTTTAATCATCGCAGACTTTGCGCCTCGGCGCAGTAATCCCGATAACCACGTCCCACTGCAAAGGAGAGGCGACTCTCGCCAAGGGAGTCGCTTTTGTTCTTTCACGGCGGAGACAATTCGATTTTTTCGTGAGGAAATATTTGATCATGAGATAAAATAGTTTATATTTACCCCGCAAAACCTACTGCCATGAGAAGCAACTCAACCGGGTTTCAAGATTTCTATTAATCAATCAGGGGAGAAAAAGCTATGAACTCTAAAAGGATTTTTGTTTCCGGACTGACCGTGTTACTGGTGATTGCGTTTGGTTTGATCATCGCATCGCGATATGAAGACGTCAGTGGCTCTACCACACCGGAGCCGAAGTATTTTCTCACCGCCGACCAAACTCACAACAAATTCAGCAGCACCATCCCACCGGTGCTGACGGTGCCATCGGGATCGGTGATCGAAGTTAGAACCGAAGAGGCCACCGATGGCCAGCTCAACGTCAGCTCCACTTCCGCGGATGTGCCCAATGTCAAATTCGATCCCATTCATCCGCTGACCGGACCGGTGTTTGTAGACGGCGCCGAGCCCGGCGACGTTGTCGCGGTAAAACTGCACAGGATTGAAATTGGTGATTGGGGCTGGGCCGGCATTTTTCCCGGATTCGGATTTTTGGCGAGCGAATTCACGGAGCCGTTTTTGAAGACTTTCAAACTTGGTAAAGATGTCCCTGTCGCGCACTTCAATGATAAAATCAAAATTCCGCTGAAGCCCTTTGCAGGCGTGATGGGCGTGGCGCCGGCAACGGACTCCCTGCTCTCCACCATCCCGCCGCGTGACAACGGCGGCAACATGGATG
>DASWHH010000469.1:0-10216 GCA_036398295.1 bacterium | reverse complement strand
GACGGAATTTCGCGCGGTCTCGTGGAGCGAGGATCAGGGCTTCTCCTGGCGTACCGCTTTGGAGGATGAAACCGTCCACAATTTTGCCTTTGACGATTCCGTGGTCTATGCCGCTTCCGATAACGGTCTGTGGAAGTCCATCGATGGCGGGGAGACCTGGGCCCTGTTTCCAAACATCGTGGATGTCTCGGGATCCCGACAAATCTTTGGTAATGAAGTTTTTTCCGCGGGCGTCAGCGTCGGCCATAGATTGTGGGTTGGCACCGGCAATGGCCTTGCCAAAACCACCGACAATGGTTCGACCTGGAGCGTTTTTCAGACCTTCGAACGCACTGGCCGTGACGGCACGCCGCGTACTTACGCCTATCCCAATCCCTTCTCACCGAGTGTGCACAACCGCTTGGGCCCGGCAGGGCACGTGAGGTTTCAGTACAACACCATCAACGATACCCGGGTGACACTGAAAATCTACGACTTTGCGATGAATCTGGTGCGCACGGTCGTCAGCAGCAAGGCTCGTCCGGGCAGCAGCGATATTTACGAAATTTGGGACGGCACCGATGCCGGCGGCCGCCGGGTGGATAACGGTGTATATTTCTACCGACTCGAGTTGTCCGGAGATGGCGCGTTTTGGGGGAAGTTGGTCGTTTTGAATTAAGGCTTGGAAACCGGAATGCGGAAAACGGGGACCGGAGACCGGGAAAATGTTTTCCGACCATCAGAGGAGTTGATTTTGAGCAATTTTTTGGGGACGATGTTGGTTGCCGCTTCCATGCTGGCAGCGTCAAACTCGGTCTTGGCGCAAGCCGGGAAAGCCGGCGCGTTTCTGCGACTGGGCATCAGCGCACGCGCCAAAGCCATGGGCGACGCCTATACGGCCATGGCTCGCGGCGTCGAAGGGAGCTATTACAATCCCGCCGGACTGCCATTTCTTGAGAAGCGCGAGGTGACCGCATCGTACTGGCTGCTGACACTCGATCGGGAATTCACTTACATTGGCCTGGGATTTCCAGTTCGCCCGAAAGCCGACAGCACCGGTCGTATCGCCTTCGATGGCGGCTTTGCGTTGTCATGGATCCATGCCGGCGTGGATAATATCGATGGCCGCGACACCGACGGTCAATCGTTTGGCGACATTTCGAATTCCGAGGACGCGTTCGTCTTTTCGTTTGCTCTGAATCCAGCTGAAAAGTTATCCCTCGGCCTATCCGTGAAAGTTTTGTGGAACCGATTCCCGGATCTCGGCATCGATGGTCAGACCATATCCGCCACGGGAGTGGGATTTGATTTTGGGGCGCTGCTGACCCCGGTGCCCTGGGTCACGTTAGGCGTTTCTGTGCGCGACATCAATTCCCAGTATACCTGGAACACGCAGGATTTGTACGGCGAGGATGACGGCTCTGAGACGGCGAACAAGTTTCCGAAAGTTGTGCGACTTGGTGCCGCCTTTCGGGTGCCGCAGATTCCGCATGTCACCTTTGCG
Organism: bacterium; assembly: GCA_036398295.1. Taxonomy (GTDB): domain Bacteria; phylum Zhuqueibacterota; class Zhuqueibacteria; order Oceanimicrobiales; family Oceanimicrobiaceae; genus DASWHH01. The sequence continues at coordinate 8,733 of DASWHH010000469.1, read as the reverse complement.
GTTGATTTTGAAGACAGCAAAGAGCTGGATAATCGGATGCATTTTGGCGCGGAGGGGGTGTTCTTACAGAATCTGTTTATTCGTGGCGGGTATGATGATGGCTCCCTGACCGCCGGCGCCGGCTACGGCTTCGGGGTTTTGGGACGGATGTCACAAATAAATTATGGCTTTGCTGCGGCCGGCGATCGCCCGGAGGCCGAACACGTTTTTAGCTGGGTATTTCAGTTTTAGCAATTCATCATTCGATATTCCTTGTTCGCTATTCGACATTTTATAATTCTCGAATAATGAATATCGAATCCAGAATGTCGAAGTATTTGAATAGGAGTAAGAAGTGAAGGCTAAACAAATTATCTTTTTCGTCATCACTTTGACTTTTGCTAACAGCAGTTACGCCCAAACCGGAACGGCTGGCGCCACCGGACTGGCGTTCCTCAAACTAGGAGTCGGTGCCCGCGCCAATGGCATGGGTGAGGCGTATGCGTCCGTTGTCAATGACGCTACAGCCACCTTTTGGAATCCGGCGGGATTGGCGCGGCTCAATCATGCGCACCTCACGTTCAGCCACAGCGAATGGCTTCAGGATATCTCCAGCGAATTCCTGGCTTTCGCTTTTCCGGCCTTTGGCGGAGTGACTGGCTTCAGCGCGAATCTTCACAACATCGGTGGAATAGAGCGGCACACCACCGCGGGTGAAAGCCTCGGCAATATTGAATGGAACTATGTCGCTTTGGGTGTTTCCCATGGTCGTTCCATTGGCCAAAACCTGAGCGCTGGTGTCACGGTGAAATACTTATACGAAAAGATTTACCTGGAAAGCGCCTCAGGGTACGCCTTCGATTTTGGGGTGAATTTTCGTCCATTAAGCGATCCTTTGCATCTTACGCTGGCCGTCCAAAATCTAGGTACTTTGAATAAGCTGAAAGCGGAGTCGACGGATTTGCCCAGAACCCTGCGGCTGGGCGCTTCCTATGAGGTCGGATTGGAAGACTTCGACGGGGTGATGGTGGTCGCGGCGGAAGGCGTGAAGGTATTTGAAAGCGACTGGCGCGGTCACTTCGGTGCGGAAATCGAACTAAAGAACCTGCTGGCGCTGAGGTTTGGTTATCAGACCGGCTATGAAGAAAAGACGCTTGCGGGTGGTTTCGGAGTGAGCTTTCAGCGCTATCACCTTGACTACGGTTACACTCCTTTCAGCTCGAATTTAGGGGATACGCATCGGTTTTCCTTCGGGCTGGATTTGTGATTCATGCCCACCGTTCTAACCCACCAAGAATACTATTGACTACGGCTGAGAATTGTTGTATTTTTAGCCGTATTTTTTTTGCACCTTGTTTCCCTGTCCTTGTGAGGAGGAATAGGTTTGAAGACGATTAACGTCGCGTTTGGAATTCACAATCACCAGCCTGTCGGAAATTTCGATTTTGTTTTTGAAGGCGCATATAACGACGCCTATTTGCCTTTCCTGGAGCTTCTCGAGCAGCATCCCAAAATTCGCATGGCCCAGCATTATACCGGCATCCTGTTTCAGTGGATTAAAGATCACCAACCGGAATTCATTCCGCGGCTCAAAAGGCTGGTGAAGTCCGGGCAAATCGAGATGATGACCGGCGGCTTCTACGAGCCGATCCTGTCGGTCATTCCCTATCGGGACAAAATCGGTCAGATCAAAAAGCTCACCAAGTTTGTTAAAGACCACACCGCGTACGATCCCAAAGGCATGTGGCTGGCGGAGCGCATCTGGGAGCCGCAACTTCCTAAGCCGATCAATGAAGCCGGGGTGAGCTACGTGGTCCTGGACGATTCCCATTTTAAGAGTGCTGGTCTGCAGAACGAGCAGCTGTTGGGGTATTACATCACTGAAGAAGAGGGTGCACCGGTCTATCTCTTTCCCATCAGTGAGACTTTGCGCTATACTATTCCGTTTCAGAAACCGGAGAAGACCATCGAGTATCTGCAATCCATCGCCACGGAGGATGGCCAAACGCTGGTTGTGTTCGCCGATGACGGCGAGAAATTTGGTGTTTGGCCCGGCACCAACAAACACTGCTACCAGGACGGTTGGCTGGAACAATTTTTTACGTTGCTAGAGGCTAATCTGGATTGGATCCAAATATTGCATTTTTCTGAGGCACTGAAGCAGATCAAACCAATGGGGCGAATTTATTTGCCGACCGCCTCCTATCGCGAGATGATGGAATGGGCCATGCCCACCCGAGCCATTCACAATTATGAAGAGTTCGAAAGCATCCTCAAAAAGCAAGGGTCGCACGATACCTACAAGGCTTTTGTGCGCGGCGGATTCTGGCGAAATTTCATGGCCAAGTATCCCGAGGCCAACAACATGCACAAAAAGATGCTCCACATCAGCGATCGCCTCGGACAGCTGGATTCGAAGTATCGGAAAGGAAAGATGTTTCAGGAGGCCCAAGACCACCTGTGGGCTGGTCAGTGCAATTGTCCCTACTGGCACGGCGTCTTCGGTGGGCTCTACCTCAACCATTTGCGATTTGCCACCTACCGCCAGTTCATTGAGGCGGAACGAATTCTGGATCAATTGGAAAAGAGCGCGCGCCAATTCAAAAACGGCTGGCTGGATCTCGACAGCTACGATTACGACAGCGACGGCCTCGACGAAATCATCGTCACCAACAAAGTGATGAATCTCTATTTTGCGCCGGAGCGCGGCGGCTCGCTGTTCGAGCTGGATTACAAACCCAAAGCCATCAACCTGCTTGATACCATGACCCGGCGCGAAGAGAGCTATCACAAAAAGTTGCTGGGGACCGGCGAGGGGCATGAGCAGGGTAACCAGCAGGGGGAAGGCGAAATTGCCAGCATTCACGACTTGGTGGTGATGAAGGAGGAGGGACTACAGAATCATTTGCATTACGATTTTTACTGGCGCACCTCGTTACTCGATCATTTTTTGAAAGAGGGCACAACTCTGGCAGCTTTCGCGCAATCGCAATACGCAGAGGCTGGTGATTTCCTGACGGCGCCCTACAATTGGTCGAGCAGCGAGTTGAAGAATGGGCGGGCCATTAAATTTTGGCGGACGGGGCTGGTTAAACACGCCAATCGCGCGACCGCAGTTTCGCTGGAGAAAAAGATCCTTCTACGAAATTCAGAGTCGAAAATCGTCGTCAACTACAAGATCAGCAATGAAGACCCGCAGGAACAGGCGTTTTGGTTTGGCAGTGAGCTGGATTTCGCTTTGCTCGCTGGTGACGCCCACGATCGCTATTTTGCATTTCCAGGGCACGAATTGAGTGACACGCGTTTACGCAGCATGGGTGAAATAAATAACACCAATGAGGTGTACTTAATCGACGAGTGGCTTGGCCTTCGCATTGGCATCAAATCTGAGTCATCCGGCAGCATCTGGCGTTTTCCCATCGAAACCATTTCGCAATCCGAAGCCGGCTTTGAGCGCGTCTATCAAAGCTCGGTGGTGTTTCTCAACTGGAAGTTTCAGTTGCAGCCCGGCGCCACCTGGAGCAATCGACTTGAAATCGCCATTGAAGATATAAAGAGGTAGTCTAAAATGAAAGCTAATCGCAGGAGCCTGGTAATTCTTTCATCGACAGCGTTACTGCTGGTGATTTTGGCGTGGAAGCTTGACGTGCGCGCCACCGGCGAAAATGTTTATGAGCAGATTCAGCGCTTCATGGAAGTCATGCAAACCGTGTCAAAGCTGTACGTGGAGGACGTGGATGCCGGCAAAATGGTGGATGGTGCCATCCGTGGCATGTTGGAAGAATTGGATCCACACTCCGTTTACATCCCCAAAGAGAGCTTGCAGGAAATCAACGAACAGTTTGAAGGAGAGTTTGAGGGCATCGGCATCGAGTTCATTATCAACAACAAATTGCCAACAGTGGTGTCGCCGATTGTCGATTCGCCTTCAGAAAGGTTGGGTTTGCGGCCGGGGGATCGCATTACTAAGATCGAGGGTGTTTCAACTTATGGATTCGCGGAAGATCAAGTGCGGCAGAAATTACTGGGGCCGAAAGGCACCAAAGTCACGATCGAAATTTTACGTCCGGGTTTTGACGAGCCGTTTTCGGTGACCATCACCCGCGACAAAATTCCCGTTTACAGCGTCTCCGCCGCGTTTATGATTGATCGCGGAACGGGTTTAATTAAAGTCGGACGTTTCGCGCGCACGACCAATGAAGAGTTCGTGAAAGCGCTGACAGATCTCAAAGCGCAAGGCTTGAAGCGTCTCCTCCTTGATCTGCGCGGCAACACCGGCGGCTATCTCGATCAGGCCGTGGAAATGGCGGATCACTTCCTGGGCGACGGCAAACGCATCGTTTACACGCGCGGCCGCATCCCCAATTCCAGTGAAGATTATTTTGCCACCGCGGACGGCAGTTATGAACAGACGCCCCTGGTGGTTTTGATCGATCACGGATCCGCCAGCGCTGCGGAAATCGTCGCCGGCGCCGTTCAAGACTGGGATCGTGGGCTAATCGTCGGCGTGACAAGTTTCGGCAAGGGGCTGGTACAGCAGCAGATTCCCTTGAAAGACGGCTCGGCACTGAGGGTGACGATTGCGCGCTATTATACCCCGAGCGGCCGGCTCATCCAGCGTCCCTATGAACACGGGCTTGCGGACTATGTTTCAGCAGGACTGGACGACATCGATCCGAATGCCGTTAGCGACAGCTCCTTTGAGAAGCCGATGTTTATGACCAGTGGTGGCAGAAAAGTGTATGGCGGCGGCGGGATATCGCCCGACGTCAATGTGAAACCCGAAGCGATAACTCTCACCTCGCTGAAATTGATTCAGCAGCAGTTACTTTTTGAATACGGTTCAAGTTACTCAACCCTACATCGAGAGCTTGCGCGCGACTTTGGGACGTTTCGTGATCGCTTCCAGGTGGGCGAGGAGATGGTCAACGAGCTGACCAAGCTGGCGCGCAGCCGCGGCATCGAAGTGGTGGCCGAGCATATCACTCAGGATGTCGAATTTATCAAACGGCGAATCAAGAGCCAAATTGCCCGCAATATCTGGGGCACGCGTGAATACTACCAGATCGAGGCGCTGGGTGACCGCCAGGTTACCGAGTCCCGGAAGCTCTTCGACCGGGCTGCCAAAATCGCTGGCCTGAAGCTCGAGGGCTAAAAAAGGGGGCGGCGAGGGCTGCCCAAAAAAGTAGTTGACTTTTAAACCAAAATTGTTTATACTTTTCCAAATTTTGAATTTAGAGGGTGTTACGCGAGGTAATTAATCACTTATTTGGGAGGAAAAAGACTAATGGATATGCTGAAGATGTTCCATGACGGCGGTGGATTCATGTGGCCGATTTTAGGATGTCTGATTTTAGGAATTGCTATTAGTCTGGAAAGACTTTGGACCTTATCAAGGGCTTCTGTTAATACCCGCAAGTTTCTCGCCACCATTAAAAAGGCTCTCCACGAAGGCGGCGTAAAAGCTGCTACCGAAGTATGCGCAAACACCCGTGGTCCGGTGGCATCGATTTTCCATGCCGGACTCTTGCGAGTTGATCGGGGAATCGAGCATGTTGAAAAAGCCATCATGAACGCCGGCAGCATCGAGATGGCCTTTCTCGAAAAGGGCCTGGTCTGGCTGGCCACTATTGTTAGTGTGGCGCCTATGTTGGGCTTCCTCGGCACCGTGTGGGGCATGATTTTAGCATTCGATGCCATTGCCGCTGCCAACGACATTTCTCCAGCTATCGTGGCCGGTGGTATTTCGGTGGCGCTGCTCACGACTCTTTTCGGTCTGGTTGTCGCTATCATTATCCAAACCACCAACAACTACTTCATTTCCCGAGTTGACAAGCTGATCGTCGATATGGAAGAAAGCTCGGTCGATTTTGTTGACACACTGATCGAGATGGAAAAGGAAGGTAAATTCAAAAAGTCAGCCGCTTAGTTGACGAGTCCAGTACTGGATTCTAATTAAGGAGTATTCATCAATGCTGGTTGAAAAAAAGAAAAACCGGATGGTGGAAATCCCGTCGGCATCTTTGGCAGACATAGCGTTCTTACTGTTAATCTTCTTCCTCGTTACTACCACGATCGACGTCGACCGGGGAATTGGCCTAACGCTTCCAGCCAAGGGTCAAGAAACCCAGGTGCGCACCAAGAATATCACCAACCTCTTAATCAATGCCGAAGGCCAGGTGCTGGTAGATAATGAGATAATAGCGATTAATGATATTAACCGAGTGATACGCGAAAAGCTCGAACAGAATGAAAATTTGATCGTGTCCGTCAAGACCGATCGCGAAACAAAATATGAGGTGTTCGTGCAAGCCTTGGATCAACTAAAAATGGCCAACGCATCGCGCATTTCTATCGCCGAACCCGAAAAGTGAATCAAGGAGGGCCGGAACTTGAAATTCTCAAAGAAACAAAAGGTTCAAGCAGGTATCCCGTTGGCTTCCTTGCCTGACCTGGTATTCTTGCTACTGATATTTTTCATGGTTTCTTCGGTTTTTAAAGAGTTTTCTGGCATACCCGTGCGACTCCCAAATGCCGCGAAAATAGAAAAATTAACCGGCAAGAGAGATGTTGCCTATTTGTGGCTTAGCAAAGACGGCCAAATCTCGATTGACGACAAGTTTGTAAACCTGTCCGATGTGTCGAAGATCATGTATCAGAAACGCATTGATCCCATGCATCCCTTGAAGGTGGTGTCGTTGAAAATCGATAAAGAAACTGAGATGGGAAGAGTGACCGACATTCATGAACAACTCCGCGAAGCCGACGCATTAAACATAAATTACTCAGCGAAACCTTCATCATGAGGTGAAAAATGAAAAAGAACCCAGAGGCCAATCTAAAACTCAAATACAAAAAAGTATTCGAGTTAAGTATGATCATCACCCTGTGCCTGTTAGTAGTTTTCTTTCAGATGCTACGGGCCATCAGCCTGGAAGCCAGGGAGGCGAAGCCACCGGAAATCAAGATCGAGGTGGCTGACATTCCGCCCACCGAGCAGGTGAAGCGCCCGCCGCCGCCGCCCAAACCTTCGGTACCCATCCCAACGGAAAACGAGGATGTCCCCGACGACTTAACTATCGAAACGACCGAGCTGGACTTAACGGAGATTCCTCCTCCGCCTCCACCTCCTGAGGACGACGGTGACGTTAATATCTTCGTTCCCTATGATGAGCCCCCAAGCCCCATCGGCGGCTTTTCAGCAATTCAACGCGCGTTGAAGTACCCGGAAATCGCCCGTAAGGCCGGCATTGAAGGAAAAGTCATCGTGCAGGTTTTGGTATCGGAAAAAGGTGAGGTCATTGACACGAGGGTCATCAAATCCTTGGGACACGGCGGTATGGATGATGCCGCAGTGAGCGCCATCCGCAGCGTCAAATGGAAACCAGCCCTGCAGCGCGACAAGCCGGTTAAAGTGTGGGTCGCCATACCGGTCATTTTCAAGCTCAAATAAGAGTCTTCTTTCTCAAGTTTAAAGCGGTGCGATAATGTCGTGCACCGCTTTTTTTTTGATGGTCATATGAAATCAACGCGGTTTCTTTTTTCGGGCAAGACCTGGCGTTTGGCAGCGCTGCTTTTCTTCCTTTGTGAACTGGCCTGCTTCAATCCTTTTGCTCCCAGCCTGGACAAAAATCCCGATCTCTCTAACATCATTACTGACCAACGAAATCCGGACGAAGTCTTACAAAATTTCAGGTACGCCTACAATTTCAAGGATTCTTTGATCTACCGCGATGTCCTTGAGGAATCATTCGTTTTTGAATATTTTGATCCTAACTTGCCTCCCTCGGGAGGATTTCGCACCTGGGGCAGGGATATTGACCTGACAACCACGGGCCGGCTCTTTCGCACGTTCGATGTCATCGAGTTGACGTGGCTTAACCTCATTGATTCCACGACCACTGAAGGTTCTGTGCGGTACTTCCAACGTTTCAGTCTTAACCTCCTGGGAGCTGATTTCAACTTCATTGTTACCGGAACGGCGATTTTCACTTTTCGGCAGAATGCCCAGGACAGCAGGTGGCGAATAGTGGGCTGGCGGGATGAATCGGACCTGTAAAATATCGGAATATATTTCTGACAGCCCATGTTCACCTATTTGAATGATAATTCTTTCCGTGAGTCTTTGAAAACAAACTGGAGGCCTCCACTTGATGGAACCTGAGTGTCAAAAGTTCGATTCCATGATTACAGCACTTATCGATAATGAACTGGACAGCGTGCATCGGCTTGAGGTCGAAAACCACTTGAAGGCATGCCCAAAATGCAACCATCACTATTTGCAGGAGACCAGGGTTAAAAAGACCATAACCGAGCGATTGCCAATCCTCAAGGCCCCGGGGTACCTCGCTTACCGCATCCACCGCCAGTTGTCTTCCGAGAAAGCTGAGCCAAGCTTCTGGCAATTAGTGCAAGCGCTCTTTGTCCATCGTCCGTTCGCGGCATCGATTGCTGTCGCTGCGCTAATTCTCATCGCGGTGTTTCCAACGTACCTTTTGTCCATCAGCCAAAGTCAATCAACCAAGGTCGTGGCCTATTTTGATCAAACGGGCAGACTTATGGAGCTTCAGGGTCAGATCTTCTGCCTGGATTGTGAATTCACCCATAGTGATACCGGTAATCGAACCCCCCACACTCAGGCGCATCGCATCGGCATAAGGTGCTCGGCCAACGAGGTTTGGACGTTCCTGGAAACCCGCGCCACCCTTGAATTGTTGCATGACGACAAATACTTAGAGAAGAATGTCCTGGTAA
>DASWHH010000468.1:0-4464 GCA_036398295.1 bacterium | reverse complement strand
TTTCTTCCTCTTTTTTCTGAATGCGCGCCGTCAGCTCGTTGAGTTGTTTTTGCTGAGCACTCAAGCGCCGCTCTGTTTCCAAAAGTGTGAGACGCGCCTGCTCGATTTGCGCTTCCTTTTCGTCAAACTGCGCCGTCAACTCCGCGCGCCGGTCCTGGGTTTGATGCAATTTTTCAAACAGCGGTTCGAGCTCGATTTTGATGGTGGAGAAATCATGAGTGGCAAGTTGAATCTCTTCACCTTTGAGGGTTTCCTTCAACTCTTGATAGCGCTGGGCACGTTTCACCTGCCGCTGCAGGGAAGAAACATTCTTCTCGACTTCGCTCAGGATGTCGTTCAATCGCACCAGGTCCGCCTCGGTGGCTTCTAATTTCCGCAACGCGGCCTTGCGGCGCACCTTGTATTTGGTGACGCCAGCGGCTTCCTCAAAAATGCGGCGGCGATCTTCCGGCTTGCCGTTGATGATGGACTCCACCATACTGAGTTCCATTATCGAATAAGCATCGGGGCCTAAACCCGTATCCATGAACAAATCTTGAATGTCCTTCAAACGGCAGGGACTGTGATTGATGAGATATTGGCTTTCTGCGGAACGAAACAAGCGGCGCGTGATGACCACTTCCGAGTATTCGATAGGCAGCACATTCTTGGTATTTTGAATAGTGACCGACACCTCTGCCATGCCCAGGGGTTTCAGGGTCTTCGCGCCATTGAAGATGACATTTTCCATGCGCTCGCTACGGATCAGGCCCGCCCTTTGTTCGCCCAGCACCCAACGCAACGCATCCACCACATTGCTTTTGCCGCAGCCGTTGGGGCCGACTATAGAAGTGATACCATCCGTAAAATTGAATTTGGTTTTCTTACCAAAGGATTTGAATCCGTGGATTTCCAGGCTTTCTAAGTACAAGATCAACCCCAGTCGTTAAAGGTCAGTCAGAAGCGGGAATTGTGGATTAGATACTATATACGGTGTATATGACGACGCATAACCACGATATAAAGATGTGGTGCAATATAATCGGATAATCTTACAAAGTCAAGGTCTTTTTTGGCCGAGATCGCCGCATGACTGCAACCAAATTCACCCACAAGCTTCGGATCGTCTCCGATGGTCAGCAGATTGAAATCTGCGCAAAGAACATCGTCTGTTTGTACTGTTACGATTGTTCTTTCATCTCAGCCTCGAACAAATTCTGTTGTTCGCACGGGCGCTTATAGTAGCAAAACCGGCTAACCATCGGATCACAAATCACTCGCTGTTTGTTTTGCCTGAACACAAACCCAGAGAGAAACAACCTATGAAGAATAACAACTCAGTCGTTCTGAAAGATCACCAGCAAGACGCTGTCACAGCCAAAAGACACGGAAGAAAACCTGGTTCAGACAGCGACTGGGCTGCATTTCTACGAAACATCCCGTTAGGTGAATTCGCCAACAGCAAGACATTGGGCGCACTGGTTCGCCCGCTGGATAAGATGGAGCATTCGCACCGCGTCAAGATTTTCGAACAAAACCCGGGAGGAGATTGGCAGTGCGTGCACCAACAAGTCACCACCTCAACGGAAAACCATCCGGAATTTTTGGGCGAGGTTGAGTTCCTGGGAGAGGTTTACGAAGCCGGCAACGTCAGCGCCCTCGGGATCGTTGGCGATCTGCTGCTGATCGGTTCCGACGAAGGCAACAAAGTCCAGATTTTCAAACGTCACGGCAACCGCTATCGATTGCACCAGGACATTCTCTTAAACGAAGACGGAAGTGAGGTTGACATCGAAGGAATTGCCTGCGAAGGTGACCTGGTGTACATCGTAGGCTCCCATTCCTGGAAGCGACCAAAAATGAAACCGGAACGAAGTTATGAAAAGAACCGCAAACTGCTTGAGCAAATCATTTTTGAACAGAGTCGTGATTATGTTTTTCAATTCCGGCTTGATGCCAATGGCAAGGTAATCGGCAAAATTAAGAAAACCAGTTTGCGAAACATCATTAAGAAGAACAAAGTGCTGAAGGCATTCAGCGCCGTCCCGGGCAAAGAAAACGGCGTGGATATCGAGGGCATCGCGATCAAGAACGGCGATCTCTATTTCGGGTTCCGCGGTCCGGTTCTCAGGGGCAACTACGTGCCGGTCCTGGTCAGCCAATTCTCAACAGAACTGGACGGTTATGAGCTGCTGTTCATAAACATGGGCGGCCGCGGCATTCGCGATATCGTTCGCACCAACGATGGCTTCCTGGTTTTGGCCGGACCGGTCGGCGACGGTCCCGGCTCTTATCAGCTCTATTATTGGGACGGACGTGACTGCATCCCTGGCAAGAGGGAAAACGGCGAAGCGATGGGACAGTGTGTTTACCTTTGCGAAATTCCCACGGCCGCGGGGGCGAAAGCCGAGGGCGTCACCGTCGCGAAGGAACGCAACCATGCCTTTGAGTTTTTGATTGTCTATGACAGCGTCGACAAAGGAGGCGCGCGCCGGTATCGAATTTCCAAACCCGCGCTACCCCCGGCAGAAACAACCTAATCAGACAACAAACGGGACCTCCGGCTCTCGCCTAGGCGGTCCCGTTCCCTGCTCGAGGGGGCTAATATTCTTCGCCAGCCGCGACCAGCGGTAGGCCCCAAAACTCCCAGCCCCAGGTATTGAGCTGCTCCAGATCGGTACGGTATTTATTCAAAATTTCGACGTTCTCCCTGGGCAGTTTGCCGGTTTCTGCCTCCATCGTCGCCACCCCGGTTTGAGTCTGCTCCATCATCTGTTTGTAGCTGTCAAGAGTGGTTTGAAGCATTTGCCGCATTTCCGTGGTCAGGTTCGGATCTTTGAGCTGCTCTTCCATCTGCGCGATCTGCTGAGAATAGCTGGTCTGTGTGCTATCCATGGCCTGCGACATTTGCTCGACGGCCGCCGCGAAATAGGTTTGATAAATTTGCGTCGTCAGATATGAATATTCTTTTGGAGACATATGATGATTCTTGAGGGATTTCAAAAAGTCGCGGCGAATCTCGCCCAAAATCTTGAATCCCTCCATCGCCTCTGAGAAGCCGCCCTGGCCGCCTTGCGTCCGCTCATCCAGGTCTTTGAAGGCTGCCTCGTGGCCTTTAATTTTGTCGGCAAAATCCTTTTTGATGGTGATGAACTTCTGTACCTGGCTTTCCGCAATCATGTTGTTCGACGGTTTCTCAAACGGATAGTCGTCATTCAACGATTTCACTTCCTCGATCATTTGCGGCGTGGCGCCCACCCCTTCAGCGATGCCTTCCACCACCGACTTGGCCTTGCTTAAAAAAAACATTACGCCAAAGTACCCTAAGATCATCACGACACCGACTGCTGCCAGGGCAATCAAACATCCCTTGTTGGATTTTTTCTTCTCTTCAGCCATTTGGTTCTCCTTTTAAGATATTTCGTAATTAAATGAGATGTGATTCCAGGTGAAACGGCAAATGGCAAACGTGAAACGTGAACAGCGAAGAACGCCTGGTGACGCTTTTAACTTTTTCACTTTTCATTTTTAATGTTTCACGTCTGCCGTTTGCCCTCTGCCATTTGCCGTTTCACTTCACTGCCACCACCATGATTTCAATCAAGGCATCTTTGGGCAGCCGGGCCACTTGTAACGCCGCGCGGGCTGGGGGCGCGGTTTTGAAATACGAACCGTACACTTCGTTCATGGCCGCATAATTGTTGATGTCAGACAGAAAAACCTGGCTCTGCACCACATCCTCCAAAGCGAAGCCAGCGGCCTGCAACACCGCCTGCACGTTTTTGATCACTTGATGGGTCTGCTCCGCGATACCACCGGGTACGAATTCCCTGGTTGACGGATCAACGCCGATTTGGCCGGAAACGTAGAGCGTATTGCCAACGCGAATGCCCTGCGAGTACGGCGCGATGGCGGCCGGGGCATGGGCGGTGGAGATCACTTCGCGGTCAACCGGCGGGGCGGCGCAGCCAACTAACCAAAGTCCCAAAAATGCGATGATTGGTTTCATGATTTCTGCAGTCCTTTCTTGATTATGGTTTCCATCACCTCGCAAAAATAATCGATTTCATCGATGGTGGTGTACACGTTCGGTGTGACGCGTATGCCTTCAAATTCATCGTGCTTGATGGGCGTCACCAGAATTCTGGAAGCCGACCACAAATGGTTGCTCAATTCAACCGGGTCTATGCCCTCGATTTGTACGGTCGCCAGCCCACAGGCAAAGCCGGGTTTGAGACTGGTATGCAGCCGTGCGCGGTCGTGTTGCAAGAGCCGCCTGGCCCAGCGGTCGCGCAAATAGATCATCCGCGCAGCCTTACGCGACGCCCCAATCCCCTCGTGAAACGTCAACGCGTGGCCAATGGCGAGAAAGTTGGCCGCGGGATGGGTGCCGATTTCTTCAAACTTGCGGATATTGTCATCCATGCTATCGGGCGCCGGCATCATCGGCCAGAGTTGGCCAATTTTTTCTTTTCGCACGTAGAG
>DASWHH010000467.1:0-5438 GCA_036398295.1 bacterium | reverse complement strand
AGCAGATTCATCCCGATTGGCACACCGTAGCGGCCGGCGAAAACCTCAGCGCTATCGCCCGAAAATACGGCATTTCCCTGCACGAGCTGATGTCGTTGAATAGCATCGATCGCCCCCATCTGATTTATGCTGGACAAAACTTGCAGATTCCTTCCTCTCAAAAATCATCGCTGGTCCCAACGGTTGTGGCCGACCTTCAGCCGGTCCAGCCGGCAGCGCCCACACAGCTGGCTGAAGTGGATGCGCCGAAGAAGGAACAACCGAGCATGCTCGATGCTCCTCCCGTAACGACCAGCAGCCAGACCACGATTACACCGCCGAATGATAAAAGCGAAAAGTCCAATACCGCAATGACCTACGCTCCGTCGAAGACGCCGACTTACGCCACAACTCCCGTAGTGAGCAAAAAGGAGTTGACGCCGGTCGAAGTTGTTGAACTAGAAAACCGGGCGGCCACTGTGGAGGAAGAAATGGCGCTGGCTCTGCCCGACTTTTATGTTGAAATGACTCGAGATCTGCAAACCCGTGTCGTGCGCGTGCCGCAACACACCATGGCCATACCCTCGCTTCGCACTCTCGATTTCCCCCAGAACGGCCAGGTGCGGGTCGAGCCGGACGAAACCCTTGGCCATTTTGCCGACTGGTTGGAGGTGGCAACCCAAAGGCTGCGAAATATCAACCGGCTTTCTTATTCAGAGCCGATTCGGATCGAACAGCCGCTGTGGCTGACTTTTGAGAACGTCACGCCGGAGGAGTTTCATCGCCGCCGGCTGGAATATCATCAGGGTATTGAAGAGGATTTTTACAACAACTACAATGTGGTTGGCGAGACTTCTTACCGCGTCCGGCGCGGCGAAAACATCTGGATGATTTGCAATCGCGAGTTTGAGTTTCCCTACTGGCTGATCAAGCGTTACAATCCCGATACCGACCTGTTGCGGTTAACGGCGAGCCAGGAAATCGTTGTTCCGGTGGTTGAGCCAAAGATCCCGGCGGGGGTGGGCAACGAAAAGCGCTGAAAGCGCCGGCACAAAAATCTTTACTTTCAACGTAATTTTGCGCATCTTTTCGATGCGCTTTTTATTTTGAGGAATACCCGGTGCTCAGTTCAGGCGTTACTAAACAGATTCTCGATAACGGTTTGACCGTTCTCATCAAAGAAAACCATGCCTCCCCAACGGTTGCGATTGTCACCTATGTGAAGGCGGGATACTTTAACGAAAGCGATCGGCTGGCAGGGATTTCCCATCTCATTGAGCACATGTTTTTCAAAGGTACGCGACATCGCGGCGTAAGAGAAATCGGTAATGAAACTAAAGCCCTCGGCGGTTACCTCAATGCCAGCACCATTTACGATCACACCGTGTACTACACCGTTTTGCCCAGCCACAACTTTTCTCGTGGCCTCGATATTCAATCCGATGCTCTGATTCATTCTGTTTTTGATCCCGAGGAGTTGCGCAAGGAAACCGAGGTGGTGATTCAGGAGGCTAAACGTAAGCTGGACACCCCGACCGCAGTCGCCACAGAAAAATTATTCGATCTGGCGTTTGAACGCCACCGCATCCGGCGCTGGCGGATTGGCACCGAGGAGGGGCTGCGGGCTCTGAGCCGAGACGATTTCCTGACTTTTCACAAAAATCTATATCGTCCCCCAAATATTATTCTCGCGGTAGTAGGCGATATTGAGACCGCGTCTGCCCTGCGGGAAATCGCAAGCTACTACGGAGAATTTGAGCGTGGAAAAATGCTGAAAGAGGAGTCGCCACCCGAGCCGTCGCCGCATCGTTTCAAATACCGTGAAATCCGCGGCGACATCCAGCAGGCTTACCTCGCAATGGGATTTCATGCGCCCTCGCTGCTCCACCCGGATTCCTATGCTCTGGAAATGCTGGCATTTATTTCTGGCCACGGCCGCAGTTCGCGCCTTTTTCAAAATGTCAAGGAAACCCAAAAGCTGGTAAATTCCATCTTTGCCTCCAATTATGCCCTGCCCGGTGTTGGCATGTTCATGATCGAAGCGAGTGGCAAACCGCAGACGTTGCGGCCGGCCGTACACGCCATCATGGAACAGGTCGGAAAGCTCCGGGAGTCGGTAGTAGCTCCCGAGGAATTGATTCGGGCCCGCAATCTGCTTGAGTCCCTGTATGTTTTTAGTCAGGAGACGGTCTCTGGTCTGGCTAACATTCTTGCGAGCTATGAGGCCCTCGGCGACTATCGGCTGGCCGAAGAATTTTTGCAGAAACTCTATGAGGTCACTGAAGCCGATATTGCGCGCGTGGCTAATCAGTACTTGACCGTCGATAATTGTAGCCTTCTTGAATATGTTCCGGAGCAATCGCCGGTGGCGCCGGCGGATGACGAGTTGGCGGCAGAATTCAAAAAATATTTTACCGACGGCGGTGTTCCCCGGCCAGCCAGGAGTGCTGAAGCTGGTTCCTGCTTTGACGTCTTCAGTCATACAACGGGCAACAGCGGCGTCGGCAAGATGAAGCTGTATGAGTTGGCCAACGGCATGAAGGTCATGATCAAAGAGATTCACCAGCTTCCGCTGGTGTCGCTGGGGGTTTTTGCCAAAGGCGGCCGCCGCCTGGAGAATCCCAAAACCGCCGGCATGACCGGATTGACTCTACGAACCTCATTGAAGGGCACGACCCGCCGGAGCGCGGCCGAAATTGCCCGGGCCATTGAAAACCTCGGGACTGCGATCCAGTTTTCCAACAATCCAGACTACTGCAATTACTCGATGACGATTCTCTCAAAGAACCTCGAGGCCGGGTTTGACATCCTCGCCGATGTAATCGCCCGGCCGGCTTTTCCCGACGACGAGATCGCCAAGGAAAAAGACAACACGCTGGCCTTCATCCTGCGGGAAAAGGACGATATGTTTCAGCGCCCGTTGAACTTGTTTTATGCGGCACTGTTTAACGAGCATCCTTACGGTTTGTCGCCGAACGGCGATCCCGAACAGCTTGTAGATTTCAAGAGGGAAGATCTGATCGCATGGCAGCGAAGTTTGTTTGAGCCACAAAACCAGGTGCTGGCTTTGGTTGGCGATGTCGACGCGGAATCTGTTCTCGATCTCATCCAACGAAAATCTGTTGTTGAGAATTCTTCCCAAAGTCTTTCCAGCCAAAGTCTTGGACTGATGCCCTTGCAAGGGATTGCGGCACGGACGGAGTCGCGTGAAAAAGCACAGTCTGCTCTGGCACTGGGATTCCCCGGGCCGAAATATTGCGACGACGATTATTACGCATTGACGGTTTTACAGGGAATTGTCTCTGGCTTGGGCGGCCGTTTCTTCGAAGAGCTGCGCGGAAGACAAAGCCTGGCCTATACTGTCTCGGCGTTTTTGGTTTCGCGGCTGGAGGCGGGGGCGTTTGTTTCATACATCGCGACTTCGCCGGAAAAGGAGGAGACCGCGCGATTTGGACTGTTGCATGAATTTGAGAAATTGCTGCGAGAACCTGTCACCGAAGAGGAGTTGGAACGGGCGATACGATATACGATCGGCTCTTATCAAATCGGATTGGAGACCTATTGCTCACAGATGTTCCAGTTTGCGCATGATTTTTTGCTTGGAAAAGGGCTGGAGGAGGTTGAAAGCTACCCGCAAAAAATTTCCCGGGTTACCAGGGAAAATATTTTGCAGGCGGCACAGAAGTATTTTACAATTGACCGCTTTGCGCTGGGTTTGGTCCGGGGGAGAGTCGCCAACATGTCGGCTATTGCTGATTAACGGGTAAAGGAGGGAACATGATTTACGTCTGGACGGTCGTGCTTTATGCCACTGTGTTGATCATTGTCAGTATGGTTCGCGGTCGCAACGTCAAGAGCCAGGAAGATTTCATGGTGGCGGGGCGCAGCACCCCGTGGCTACTGCTGGTGGGGACGTTGGTGTGCACGTGGATTGGATCAGGCAGCTTGTTTGGCGGAGCCGGACTGGCCTTTCGCATGGGGTTTTCACAACTGTGGATGAGCGCCGGCGCATGGGTGGGTATTGCCATCGTCTATTTTCTCGCCCATCGCGTCCGCCGGATTGCGCAGTACACCGTCTCCGACATCCTCGAAACCCGCTACAACCACTGGGCGCGCATCCTCGGCACCAGCTCAATCATCATCGCATACCTCACCATTGCCGGTTACCAATTTCGCGGCGGCGGGCGGTTGCTTAATATCCTCACCGGAATCGACCCGGCGCTGGGTGGGCTCATCACTTGCGCGGTGACCATCGCTTTTACCGTCATCGCCGGCCTGGTATCGATCATTTCCATCGATATTATTAATGGCGTCATCATGACGGTCGGGGTAATCATCGCTGTGCCGCTGGCCCTGACCGCCGTCGGAGGTTGGGAGCAGGTGCAGACGCTGCCGGCGGATCATTTCATGATTTTCGGAAATAGTAATTGGATCTGGGCGGCTGGGGTTTTCTTCCCGACTTTTTTCCTGCTGCTGGGCGAAAGCAGCATGTATCAAAAGTTTTTCGCCGCGAAGGATGAACGTTCGGCCCGCAAGGCCGTGATCGGAATGATTGTCGGCGTCATCATCGTAGAATCGCTATTGTGTTGCCTCGCGGTCATCGGGAGTTCCAAGTATTTTTCCGATCCCGCTTTCATGGCGGCGGATGGCTCTTTAAACAAAGCCGCAACCGAGACGATTGTCCTGCAAGTCGCCCGCCATGATTTACCGACGTTCGCTGGGATTCTTTTAATAGTCGCGGCCGTGGCGATCATTTTATCAACGGCCAATACTTTTTTGATGATTCCTTCTACGAACATGGCGCGGGATATTTACCAGCGCTTTATCAATCCCGATATTTCGCAGGCGGGCATTATTCGCTTTCAACGGCTGGCGATTGTGGTGCTGGGAGCCGTGGCTTATGTGGTGGCGACATTTTTCAAAAGCATCCTCGACATGGCATTTACGGCCTACACCATGGTCGGAGCCGGTGTGACCCCGGCGTTGTTAGCGGCCTTCTTGTGGAAAAGGGCGAGCGTTGCCGGCGGGGTGGCGTCGATGGCTTCCGGCATCGTGGTAACGGTGGCCATCACCATCGCGAATTTCATTCTGGACGAACCGTTGATGGAGACGGATTACATCATCCTGCCAGCAGCGAGCGCTTCAATTCTGGCGTTGATAGTTGTGAGCCTGTTGACGCCACCCCCCGCAGAAGGGAAATGGCGTCCCTTCTGGGCCAACACCGCCATGTGAGATCAGACAAGACTTTCGGGTGGATCCTGATGATCCAAAAATTCCCCAGCTCTCATTGGGGAATTTTTGTTTTTGGAGCCTTCAGAATCTTGGATCGGTCCCCGGTCCATCGCGCGGGTCGATTACATCGGCCTCAAAACCGGACGTTTTCGAAAACATATGCACCTCCTGTTTGTAGATTTTGAATTTTAGTTTTGAACTCCGGCCAGGGTGACCGACGCCCATAA
>DASWHH010000466.1:0-6228 GCA_036398295.1 bacterium | reverse complement strand
AGTTGAGCAACGAACTCGGCGATTACACCGCGGCTTGTGAGCAAAAACAGCATGAGATGAATCCGTCGCTCTTGCGGCGGTCGGTGGAAAACTTGATACTGATGATTTCGCCGATAACGCCGTTTATTGCCGAAGAATTGTGGCGGCTGATTGGCCACGAGAAACCAATTTTGGAGCAGCGCTGGCCACAGCCAGATACCGAAGCGTTGGAACGCGATGAGAAAATTATCGTGATTCAAGTGAACGGCAAGCTACGCGATCAGATCATTGTGCCCGCGGCGATTTCCGAGAATAACGGCGAATTGGAGAGATTAGCGGTAGCTCGAATCAAAGAGCGCTTGGAAGGAAAGCCGGTGAAGAAGGTAATTGTCGTGCCTGGGAAATTGGTGAATGTGGTGATTTAGGCCGCCAAACCTCCGGGGTCTTCAAGACCCCGGAGGTTTGCACTCTCTCTTCACTCCACCCGAAAGCGAATCCGTACCCGCCCATTCTCCCGCAACTCATAACTCAGAATTCGAAAAACGCCAATTTCCGCCGTGTTCGCGACATGCGGCCCGCCACAGGGCTGTTCATCGAAATCACCAATTTTGTAAATGCTGATTTCCGCTGCGTCGGGAGGCACCTTCCACAAATCGTAATCGCTCGCTTGTTCTCGAGTGAGAAAAAAACTCGTTACCGGATAGTTCTTGGCGATTTCACCATTGACCAGCATTTCGATTTGTTTGAAATCCGCTTCACTGAGGGGACGAGCTACCTCGTAGTCGCACTTTGTCTTCTTCTCGCCGAGGTGAAATTCTAGGTTACGGTGGCAGTCGTAAAAAGTACGCATCACCGCCGACAGGATATGCTCGGCGGTGTGCATTCTCGGAATGATGGGCATGTCACTCGAACTTGCCTAGCTCGTCTTCCACTCTTTTTTCCCATTGGGAGGGTTCGGCCTTTGAGGTCGCAATGGTCGGAGACAGCTCGGCAGACCTGGTCTTCGCAGCCGCCGGCCGCACTATCCTTTTGAGGACTAATGCCACAATTCCGGCGCCGAGAATCAGCGCGACGGCCGCGAACCAATATGCCACTTTCCCTAACAGGGTTTTTTGCGAGGGGCTGGCCAGAATACGCTCGCCGAATTGCGGCTGGGAGGTGAAATAGGCGAGGATCTCTGCTTTGGTTTTGCCCTGCTCGATGAGTTCAGAAATTTTTTGACGCACTTCACGGGAGGCCGGCGAGTCGTGCAAATCGACGGTCATGTTCCAGCAACATGGCGCGACCAGGTTGCGCTCGCATTCGGCTTGTAGCGCCTGTTTATCGCTGTCGCTGCCGGCGGTGACGTCGCCGAACAGTATCACTTGAGTGATCACAAACAAAGCGCTCACCAAGCCGCATAGGATCTTCATTTTTGCACCTCATTCATAAATTGGCAAAAAGTGGCGACACTGGCCTCTGCCTTTTGGATAATCATCATGGATACAATACTCCATTACTCCGCCACTCCAGTACTCCACCTCTCCATCACTCCGCTGCTCCGTTTCTATCCCTTATTGCAGTGTCGCCAGACGGCCCTTTGCTAAGTTGGCTTCCTGCGAATCAGGATAATCTTTGATCACTTCCTCGAGATAGATCTTCCCCTGTTCGTTTTCGCCGATGCTCAAATAGGCATAGCCAATTTTCAAAATAGCTGACGCGGTTTTGTCGCCATTGCGGTACAGTTTGACCACTTTTTCGAACTCTTCAATGGCGTCGGGAAATCGGCCCTGGGCATAGAACACCTCGCCAATCCAGTACTGGGCATTGTCGGCCAATTCGTTGTTGGGGTATTGCTGCATGAACTGGCGAAACCCCTGCAGGGCTAATTGATAATTTCCGCGAATCAGATCCCGGTACGCGGTGTTATAGAGCTCGCGCGATTCGTCCAGTCCCAGGGATGGCATTGGCGACTCGGTTTGCCCCGAATCAGCGCCGGCCATGGTAGACTCTGTTGGCGGTTGGTACAGATTTCCGGACTTCTGGGTGACCGCGGTGATTCGGTAATTGATGTCCTGCAATTGATTTTGCACCGCCTGCACCTGTTGGCTCACTTCCAACATTTGTGCGGAGATATCCGCTTTGCTTTGCTTGATGTTTAGTTCCTGCTCCGCGAGCCGTTTTTGCAGATCGTCTAACTCGCGGCGCAGTTGCGAATTCTGGTCTTTCAAATATCGCAATTCGCGCCGCAAATTGTCCATTTCACTTTGCTGCGTTCGAACCCGGTTTTGCGATGAACAACCGGTTAAGGGAACCAATGCCACCAAAATCCAAAAGATTAAAAGGCATAGCAGTGACTTCGAAGTTTTCGGAGAATACATTTTAATGTTCCGCAAATTAATTTAAGATGACAAATTCGGCGCGGCGATTTTTTGCCCACGCCGATTCATTCTGTCCGGGGTCGACAGGGCGTTCCTTGCCGTAACTGATAACGGTCATTCTCCCAGGGCCGATGCCAAAATTTACCAAATAATCTCTGACTGAGCGAGCACGCCGCTCTCCCAGCGCCAGGTTATACTCCACGGTGCCGCGTTCGTCGCAGTGGCCTTCAAGGCGAATAAAGACTTCGGGATTCTGTTCGAGTTTGCGGGCGTTGTCCGCGAGGATTGCGCGCCCTTCCGGCGTCAAATCCGATTTATCAAAATCAAAATTGACGGTCAACAGTACGAGGGCTTCTTTTTTGGGAATATCTGTTTCCGCTGGCTGAGTTGTCGGTGGTTGGGGCCGTGGCTGCTCGACGACTGGCGGTGGTTCCGGGAAGGGTTCGGGTGCCGTGTCAATAACTTCCTTTTGTCCGCCGCATCCCAAAATCATTCCGGCCATAATGGCCAATATCAGGTGAGTCACAAGCAACTTCGTTTTCATCCCATTCTCCTTTCTTGAGTAGTATCCGATTAAGTTCTGCCAATCAGTTTATTCGCGGCGACCACGCTGGCAAATAGTGCGTCCCCCCACTGGTGATTTGTTTCTGATCCGAGCCGTCCCAGAACATCGAGTAGATCGCTTTTCGGCCGTTGCGGGTGGAACTGAAAATCAAGGAAAAACCGTTAGGCGACCACGCCGGGTCTTCGTTGCTGCCGCTGCTGTCGGTGAGCCGCATCATATTTTCGCCGGTGACGTCGATGGTGTAGATGTCGAATCCCGAAGCTGTGCGCGAGACAAACCCGATTTTGTCGCCACGCGGCGACCACGTCGGCGAATCGTTGTAGCTGCCCTCGAACGTTAGCCGCCGTACATTCAAGCCGTCCGAGTCCATGATGTAAATTTGCGGGGAACCGGAGCGATCGGAGGTGAACGCCATCTCCCGGTTCGATGGCGACCAGCTGGGCGACGAGTCGATGGCGATGTTGTAGGTCAGTCGGCGCAGTTTTTTCTTTTCTACTTCCAAAATGTAAATTTCCGCGTTGCCATCCTGCGTCAGCGTCATGGCAATGTTGTTGCCGTCGGGTGACCACGCCGCTGCCGAATTCAGTCCCTGCACATTGGAAAGGCGAGAGAGGGTGTTAGTTTGCAGATTTATAACATAGAGATCGAGGTTTTTGTCCTTGAAGGTTGAGTAGCAGATTTTGCTGCCGTCGGGCGACCAGGCTGGTGAAAGGTTGATACTTTTGTTATTGGTGAGCTCGATCTGGTTTTGGCCGTCGTAATCCATGACGGCAATCTCTTTGACGTTGTCTCGTTTCTCGGAAACGAAAGCGATCTTCGATCGCGCGATGCCGCGTTCTCCAGTCAGGCTGTAGACGATGTCATCGGAGATTTTGTGGAGAACGTAACGCTGGCGCGCAACGGCATCATCATAATCATTTTTCAAAATGGTGCGGCCAGAGGCGAGATCCAGCGCATGGGGTTGAATGGTGATGCGACTGCCCGATACCTGATATTTGCCGGTGACGGATGCCAGCGCCCGCGAGTTACCCGCGGCGCCAACATCGGCCGGCGGCGGCCCGGATTTCACGTTGACTTTGAAAAATCCCGACATCCACAGATCGTTGCTAATCACCGCTGTGATCACCTCGGAGGTATTAGCTCCAGCAGCACCACCCGCCTCAGCCACAAAAGGGTAAACATCGATGTCGAGCCTCTGAAAGGTCTTGGTATAGATACGCAAGTAGACATCGGTTTGGGGATAGCCGTCAAGCGCTATCACAAACAGAAACATCACACCACATAAGATTTTGAATTTTTCACTCTTCATTTTTCATTTTGCATTTTTTTTTAAAGTCCTTGTTCAAACTCAAAATGGACGCCCAGTGCGCGCTCGGGAAAATCAAAAGGCAGCGGCGGCAGGGGATTGGCCTGCATTACCGCGGCCTGCGCCGCCCGATCGAACAAGACGTCACCCGAGCTTTTTTCAAGTGCAATATTGGTGATGGTGCCATCCCGCTGGATCTTGAAAAAGACCAGGGCTTTTCGAGTAATTGAGCTGCGGGCTGCCTGATATGGCGGATCCCAGTTGGATTGAATTCGGGTGCGCAGCGCGGCGAGATAATAGGAGAACGGAAATTCTTTGACATCTAAGCGCATACCCTCACCGCCAATCCCTAAACTGGCTCCGCTATCCTCTTTGGTCGCGGGTGCTTCTTCTACTTGCGGTTCATTCTCTCTTTTTTCAGTCTTTTTTGG
The DNA here is from genome assembly GCA_036398295.1 of bacterium. Lineage (GTDB taxonomy): Bacteria > Zhuqueibacterota > Zhuqueibacteria > Oceanimicrobiales > Oceanimicrobiaceae > DASWHH01. The sequence goes on along the minus strand of DASWHH010000466.1, from coordinate 1,587 downwards.
TTCAGTATTCCCGAGTGGTTTTTCTGCTTTCGGTTCTTCCTCTTTTTTGGTTTCGGCCGACTCAACGGTGATAGCTTTTGAATCCTCGGGTTCCGCCGGTTCTTCGAGGGGCGGCGGGACCTCGGTTACCGCCGGTGATTCGCTGGCGGATTCTTCCACAGTCGCTTGAGCTCCCTCGGGTGCTGCAAATGAGACCGGACCGAAGTTCACCAATTCCACGGGCAGCAAGGTCGGGTAGCCTTCAAACCTGGGCACCGATGGCTGCGCAATGAAAAATAGCGAGAAAAACGCTACGTGCAACACCGTGGACAAAAAGGAGGATGAGAAAAGATTTCCTTTCGAAGTAATTTCAGATAGTTCATTCATGATCGGAAAAGTGTTGAACTCGGGGTTCCTCCGTTTATTGCCCGCCGTGGCGGGGTCTTTGCGTGAATGGTTTTTTATAACTGCCGCGGCTTCAAGACCAATGCCAACTTTTCAATCTGCAGTTCTTTTATAACGTCCATCACTTCGATCACCCGGCCATATTGCACAGCTTTATCGCCCTGCACCAGGATCGGTTTGAGCCGGCCAGCGGCCTTGCGTTTTTCGAGGCGATCGCGCAGAATTTCAATTGAGATGGGCTCGTTGCCCCAGAACAGCGACCCTTCCTGAGTAATAGTAATCAACTCGGCCTGGCTGGGATCGATCTCTTTGGCAACAGATTGCGGCAGATTGACTTTCATACCGGACTTCAACAACGGAGCGGTGACCATAAAAACGATCAGCAAAACCAGCATCACGTCCACCAGCGGGGTGACATTGATCTCCGAAAGTGTGGTGTACTTAGAGGACTTCATGAACTTCTCTTCTGGTAAAAGTTTCAATGATGTTGGAGTAGTAGATCTCCAGCTCCGCGCTGAGGCGCTTCAATTTGTTGACGAAATAGTTGTAGCCCATCACGGCCGGAATGGCCGCACCTAATCCAGCGGCGGTGGCAATGAGCGCCTCGGCGATCCCGGGCGCCACCACCGTCAGGTCAGAGCTGCCGCTAAAGCCGATGGCCCAAAAAGAAGTCATGATTCCCCACACCGTACCAAACAGTCCGAGGAATGGGCTGACGCTGCCGGTGGTGGCGAGGAAGATCAGGTTGCGCTCCAAGGCCAACACTTCGCGGGCGGCGACGGAGTCAAAGACACGCACAATGTCTGACGTATGCTCGCGGCCTTTCGCTTCCCGGAACATATCCACGCCCAGCCCCTGGCCGGGATTGGCACCATCTTTTTTGGCGAACACAAAATAAGCTTCTCTGAAAACGGCAGCAAACGGGTTGTTTTCAAACTGCTTCGCGAGCTGCATGATCTCGCGCATGGTTTTGCGCATCTGAAACATTCGTAAAAAGTGCTGCGACTCTTTGCGCAGCCGGCGAAACGCGCGGAGCTTCTCGATGATGATGGCCCAGGAAACGACCGAGAACAGCAAAAGAATGATTAGAACCACTTTGGCGACGATTCCCGAGTTGGCAATCAGACCAAAAACATCGAGAGAAGAATTGACTGGCAAATTCATGAACGACACTCCATTGAAAGGGCTTCATCCAATTATGGT
>DASWHH010000465.1:0-3051 GCA_036398295.1 bacterium | reverse complement strand
GATCTGGGGAGCGCCGGTTTTGCCGCCGCTGGGGATTTTTTTCGGCGCTTTCGTTGGCGCTTTCTTGGGGGCGGCGGCCTTTGAGTTCTTTGTCTCCAAAAATCTGAAGCATTCGATTCGTGTCGGGACGGGTGCGTTCCTCGGCGCAGTGACGGGCAAACTGACCAAAATCGCCGCGGCCGTGGCCATGGTGACGATGGTCGGTGTCAAAATTTATTAACCATGAATACCCTGATCTCTTCTCAACAGTTCATGAATTGTTCAGGTTAGCTCACTATACTACAAATCAGCAACGTTGTGCTTTTTTAGCAAAGTTTTGGCCACGGATTCTCACCGATGAACACGGATTTTTTGAGCGAAATTTTTAAGTCCATTTCTTTTAACTGCTTGCCGGCCTGTGCAGACCCGCCTGCCGGACGGGCAGGGAGGCGGCTCCGCTGCGCTGGGCATATCTTTGTCGTGTCGGTTGTGGTATTTTGTCTTTTTTCAAATGCCACGGCCCAATTAAAAGCTCCGAAAAGCGAATTCGTACTGGCGCGCTTAAAATATCACGGCGGCGGCGATTGGTACAATGACCCGTCGATTATCCCGAACCTGCTCAATTTCATGACTGATCACACCAGCATCGATGTTGGTAGCGAAGAGGTCGTTGTGGAAATTATGGATCAGGATCTGTTTTCTTACCCGATTATTTTTATGACCGGGCACGGTCGCATTTCTTTCTCGAAAGAGGAGGCCGCCCGTCTGCGGTTGTACTTGGCCTCCGGAGGATTTTTGTTTGCCGACGACGATTACGGTATGGACAAATCGTTCCGTCAGGAAATCAAAAAAGTATTTCCCGAATTTGATCTGGTCGAAATCCCGTTTTCTCATCCTATCTTTCATTGCCATTTTGATTTCCCCAACGGCTTGCCCAAAACCCACGAGCACGACGGCGGTCCACCGCACGGATATGGGTTGTTCTATGAGGGCCGCCTGGTGGTGTTTTATTCCTTCAATACCAATGTTTCCGATGGCTGGGCCGATCCCAATGTCCACGGCGATCCGCCGGAGGTTCGACAAAAGGCCTTCGAGATGGGCGCCAACATCATGGTGTATGCCTTAACAAATTGAGGTTGTCATGGGCGTTTACGAAGACGTTTTTCAAAACCTGCGGCATCGGATCGACCGGCTGCGCCGGCGAGGAAAGAAACTGCGGCTGCTGGAAGGCGCCCTGCTTTTTGGCAGTGTGGTCGCTCTCGTCATTTTGACGACATTGACGGTTGAGTCGCTTTTTCATTTGGGAACTCAGGCACGGGCAACTTTGCTGACCATTGCCTGCTTGCTTGCTACTGGCGCGTTTGTTTGGTGGGTTTCACGGCCGTTGTTGGCGTGGATATTCAAACCCGACTACCCAGATAACGTGCGATTGGCGCTGGCGGTCGGCAATCATTTCACCAACATCAAGGATCGACTGGCCGATGCCCTGCAGGTGTTCGAGAAGCATCAGGCTAATCCCGAGGGCTACTCATTGGAGTTGGCGGATGCTTCCCTGGCTGATATTGCCGACGAGTTGAAAAGCGTCGATTTTAATGTCGTTGAACGCCCCGATGCGGCCAGGAAGTTCTCAAAATATTTTTTGAGCTGCGCGGGCGCGCTGCTAATTGCTTTTGCCGTTTTCCATTCAAGCCTTTCCAACGCCGCCTTTCGTTTCATGCACCCGCTCACCGATTTCCCCAAAAACACCGGTGCAGCTCTGCGCGTGTCGCCTGGCGATCTCGAGGTGGTCAAAGGAGAGACGGTGATGATTGAGGCGCAGGTGGTGGGAGCTGAAATTTCCGAAGCCACGCTGTCGATAAAGCCGGCAGGCGCGAAGGCATATCAGCAACAAGCTTTGGAAGCGGGGGCGAACCGAACATTCTCGTACACCATTGAAAACATCAAGGAAGATGTAGAATATTTTGTCAAAGCCGAGTCGAACAAAAGCCCCGATTACCACATCACGGTGGTTGAATTACCCTTTGTGCGAAACCTGCAAATCCGGCTCACCTATCCCAGGTACTCACGTTTGGGCAGCCAATTTTTGGACGAAAATGTCGGCGATATTTCCGCGCTGAAGGGCACACAAGTGGCGTGGAGCATCCAGACCAACAAGACGGTAACAGAGGCGAAGATTATATTCAATGATGGCAGTGAAAACCCCTTACGCATTTCCGGCCAGGACCTCAGCGGGGCGTTCACCCTCATGCAGTCCGGCAGTTACCATGTTCAACTTACCGACAAACAAGATCGCGCCAGTGCCGATCCCATCGAATACCGGCTTACAGTCATTGACGATCAATCGCCGTTCGTACAAATTACCTTTCCGGCGCAGGATATGGATTTGGGTGAAGACATGCTGCTGCCACTGACGATCGAAGCGGAGGACGATTTCGGTTTTTCCAAAGCCCGAATTGGCTATCAGATTATTCAGGGCGGGCTAAACCAGGGCGAACTACAATTTCACGAATTGAAATTGCCAGACCATTATTCGGATAAATTACTCCTCAATTATACCTGGGAGCTGTCGTCGTTAAACATTTTCCCGGAAGATGTGGTCAGCTATTTCGCCGAGGTGTTTGACAACGACGTCGTATCCGGCCCCAAGAGCTCTCGCAGCCAGAGCTATCGCGTGCGCTTCCCGTCGCTGCACGAAATTTATCAGGACATTGCGCGCGGACAGGAAGAATCCATTGAGTCTTTGGAGGAGATGTACGAACAGAGCCAGGCCCTGCGCGATGAGTTGAATCAAATTTCGCAAGAGATGAAGCGCGACCCGGAGCTCAATTGGGAAGAGAAGCAAAAAGTCCAGGAGTCGGCACAGGCGCAGGAAAAAATGCAGCAGCAACTGGAGGAAGTTCGTGAGCAATTGGACGAAGTCATTCAGCGTATGGAGCAAAACGATTTGGTGTCCCTTGAGACCCTGGAAAAATATCGTGACCTGCAAAAGCTCATGGAAGAGATGCTCACTCCGGAATTAAAGGAAGCCCTGCGCGAGATGCAAAAATCGCTGGAGAATCTTGATCCCCAGCA
>DASWHH010000464.1:0-5773 GCA_036398295.1 bacterium | reverse complement strand
CGTCAGGATGGTTTCGATGAACTCCGCCGGCAGCCCCTCGTCACCCATTTCCTCAGCCAACTTTTTGTAGTCGTATTCCAGCGGGATGAATTCGATCTCAATTCCGCCATTTGCCGTCAATATGGAATACCAAACATTGGTATGGCCATCGTTTTCGGGCCGGCCGATGACGCCGACATTGACAAATAAACTGCCGGCAACTTCGCGCTGCCAGTGAATGCCGGTGTGGGTGGTGAGAATAACGTCACTTTCATAGTCACGAAAAAGCTTTTCGAGGAAATGATCGGGCGTGGTAGATTCCCATAGAAACTCGTTGGTGCGGCGGGGTGAGCCGTGGCTCAGCAAAAAGCGTTTGCCGGCAAAGTCAAAGCGCATTTCCGGCGGCAGCAGTTTTTGCCATTTTTTGAATTCAGCGCAGGTGTGCTTATAGGTATAGTCAAAGCTGAGTTGAGCAAAATAATTATCGCGGGGATCGGTGTAGCCACACTGGCAGTCTTTAAGATCATTACCAACTGAATGATCATAATTGCCCTGAACCACAGAAATGTCGTGTTCCTGTAGCAGCGGAAACACCCGATCCGGATGCGGGCCGAAGGCGCCGAGATCTCCGAGGCAGAAGAGCTTTTGTGCGCCGCGCTTTTTAGCGTCGTGGACGAGCGCCTCCAACGCCAGATAATTGTTGTACACGCCACCGCAGATCGCAATTTTTTCGCAGGTGAGTTTAGTCATCTTAGTTGGTAGATCAGGTGCCTGGCACTTCAAAAGTGCCAGGCACCTTAGTCATTCAGCAACACCCGTCCGGGCCGCAATACTGCGCTTCCGCCACTTCGGTTTTGCTATATTGCAAACCCTTGGTTTCCCGAGGATGGCGATGCGCATTTTGGCTGCAATTGAATTTCTCAGCCTGTTCCAACGGGATGCTTTCGTATGGCTCGACAGCAACAATATCTTGGATGTACGGTGCTCTGCTGTAGATCTTAAACGTCTTATCACACACCGCCATGCGCTCGCCACGATACAAGGTGTGACCGTCGTCATCGATGACCGCCTTCCACGGGCCGCGATAAATCACCGCCTGGTTGCGTTCGAGGCACGGCCCCGACTTGCCCTTGTAGGCCGTCACGGTCACGGCGCGAAACTCAATGCCCGCGACGGTTTGCCAGGGCCGGTCATCGCGTTTCTCGATTTGAATACCGTAAAAACCGGCGTCAGCAAACGCCTGCAGAAACCCATCCTCCCGCAGCGCACCGGAAATACAGCCGCTCCAGAGGTCCGGGTCATTTTTGAGGTGCGCGGGCACGTCTTCATCGGCAACGATATCGGAAATGGCAACCCGGCCGCCGACTTTGAGCACGCGATAAATTTCGGCGAAGAGCTGTCGTTTGTCCTCATCGCTCACTAAGTTCAAAACACAGTTCGATACCACGACATCAATCGAGTTGTCAGGGATGAGCGGTTGCTGCTTACGCTGCTCTTGCATGAACTCTTCATAACGCAGCAAGTCGCTGGCGTTCTGAACCGGGCTTTCGCGCAGATAGAAATCGGCCTGGTCCAGGTCAAGACGTAAATCCTGAATCTTGCCGCGGTGGAACGCCACGTTCTGGTAACCGACGCGATCGCCGATCTCGTGCTGGTATTTGCGCGCCAAACCCAACATCTCCTGATTCATGTCCACGCCGATGACTTTGCCGTCGCGCCCAACCACCTGCGAGATGATGTAGCAGATTTTGCCGGCGCCGCTGCCCAGGTCTAACACGGTTTCGCCCGGCCGCACATATTTGGACGGATCGCCGCAGCCGTAGTCTTTTTCGATGATCTCTTTGGGAATAATTTCGAGATATTTTGGATCGTATTCCACGGGGCAGCACAGCGCCGCCTCCCGTTGTTGCGCGCTGCGTTCGTAGCGTTCGCGTACGGCCCTTTCAACGGCAATTTTTGGCGCCGTGCCGTTGGAGGGCACGTTCAAAACAGTACTCATAGACCAGACTTCCTTTCTTTTGCTAAGTACATCATGAGATAAATGCAGTAACCGTATGTCATTTTCGTTCTGCAAAGCTGATGTTGAGAGAGATATCCATGCCTCTGGTTGTTCGATAGTTCACAATTAAACGTCATGTGCCTGCAGCACTCGCCCAACAGACTTAGGCGCCAAGATGATCGCATCACGTAAGATTCACATTATCCTGTTAATCCTGTCCAGGTTTTTATGTTATCGTAATTGTGAAACGTTGCATCAAGTTTGAGAGCCAGAGAAATTATGGCAAATCGCACCTGCCAGGTAGCAGGTATAGCAAGCTTGATGTTTGAGCGGATAGGATCCCAAGGAATCCTTGAGTGTGTCGCCCACTTTGGCGTCAGGATAATCGATGAGGATCGGACAGACGTACACGCCATTATCGGTAACCATTCGGCTGTGAGTACACTGCAGAAGCGAGTCGTCATAGTCGCTCATCATTTCGGGCGTGATATACTCGTACTGATCATAACCCCGGCCGCGCACTTTTTCACGGCCAATGCGCAGCGGCGGAATCAGTTTGATTCGCGGTCGATTGTATCCGAGCTCGACGAGCATTTTGCGGAAACCCTGAAAAATTTCCTCAGTCTCGCTGTCCTGCCAGGTCTGGGCCGCGGTGATGATTGGCAGGAATCCCTGCTCGACGAGATTTCTGACTCCGGTCATCGCTTTGTCAAAACTGCCGGCGCCGCGAATTTTGTCGTTGCTCGCGGCAGTGAAGCCATCGAGGCTGACCCGAATTTCCAGCGAGTAAATGGAACGATCGACTAGCTCCTTTAAACGGCGGGCGACCCGTGGGTGCAGCAAAATACCATTGGTGAGCACGGTGGCGGGGCCGATGGCGAGCGTATCTTCCAAAATGCCCGGCATCTCGCGATTCATGAGCGGCTCGCCACCTGTGAAGTAGTACTCCTTCACGCCAAGTTGTTTGGATTCTTCCAGGTAGTGGTGAACGCTGTCGCGGGACATGAAACCAAATTTGTGGTTTTCCGGGCTGCAGCTGATGAAACAGTGAGTGCACCACAGGTTGCAAATGGTGCCGCCCACCTGAAACCACAGCGCATCGAGACTGTGCAGCGGGGCCCAGGGAATTTCGTTAGCAGCGGACAGACCTGACGGCTGGTCACGCAGCGTCGGCTGCAGCACCGTATCGACCACGGTCAATATGGATGCGTGGTGTTTCAATCGTTCCAGACTCACTCAACTGCCCTGCATTTGATAAAGATTGAGCTTGGGGTCGCTGGTAATTAGCGAAAACACTTCGGTGATTTGGCTGAAACCGATCCGCATCAGGAACGTCGAGTTGCGACCGTAACTTTTGCTGCCGATGATGTAAAAGTTGGGTTCGGGGTTTTTGAGCGTGTCAGCGCCGAGGCTGGTTTGCTGCAGGCAGTCGGCGGAAGCCGCACCCAACAGCGCTGCCGAGAGTTTCATTGGCGCGCGTGAGGCATAGCATTCATGAATTTGTAGCTCGCGATAGATGGAGTTGTCCGGGCTGTAACCGACATTCGCAACAATGCGATCCACTTCGATGGTTGCAACGCTGCCATTGCTGTGCAGACTAACCTCGAACCGGTCGCGATCCTCGTAATAGCGAACGGACTCGACGCTGGTGTGATTGCGGAACCGAACCTGGGGAGAATCGTTTTGGGCAATCGAATTGGCGGCTTGCGTTAATTTCGCACGGTTGGGGAGGGCATCGTTGGCAATCACCGGAATCGGCGGAAAGCGATCTTCGCGAATCGCCCACACTACCGAGGTTGCCGGTTCAGCCTGCGTCAACTTCTGCAGATCGCAAGCGCTCGCCGCGGCGGAATATCCGGAACCAATGAGCAGTGTTCTCTTGCCGGCAAATCTGCTGCGGTGCGATCCGCTGAAATCAATAAGCTTATAGTCGATCAAGTCCTTGTGTTTTTGTTCGCCAATAGCAGGAATACCACCTTCGCCAATCCAATTGGGGTTGTCATAGACACCCGATGAATCGATCACGATATCCGCAAAAAACACCTGTTCGTTTCCGACCGCATCCGTTGTCAAAATCCGGAATGGATATTTGGCGCGGTTGGGATCGCCGATCAGACTGTCCTTGAGAAGTTGTTGACGCCCGACACTTTCTATTCTGCATCCGGCATGAATTTTCCCCTCCAATGCTGGCAACTTACTCAGGGGCGCCAGGTAGGTTTGCACGTATTCTTTGCCGGTCAAATAGTCATCCGGACCCGGTTCGTCCCAACTCCTAAGATGTTTCTTAATCGAGCACACACCCAGGGCGGAATAATTCATGCTCCACGGAGAAAACAGCGTGACGTGTCCCCATTCCAAAATATTTGCGCCGACCTCATCTTTTTCAAATAGCGTCACATCATAGCCGAGTTGCGTGGCGTAGAGTGCGGCTTCGAGCCCAATCGGGCCGGCGCCGATGATGGCGATACGGCTTGCTTGCAAATTAAGGCCTCCCGTTGAAATGGTTTTTGTGGAATCAACAAATGCAAATATATGCATATGTAAGAAGCAAAACAAGCAGGAAGTATCTCTTATTCCAGCAAAATAAAACGTCGAATAGCGGCCTGACTAATTCACAAAACGTGAAGTCTTCCAAATAATAGCATCTCAGTTGTCACAACTTGGATTAATGATGTTTTGGATTGATGGATTAATGAAAGGCAAACAGCAGTAGTCCATTAATCCAGCGTAATTAATAGACCTTCGCCATGGATGCCATCGTGCTTCTTAAGAATTTGTTCGGGTTAAGATCGAACTAATTGGCTGAGGGTGACTGAAAATCAAAAATGAGTTTTGAGATTTTGGCGATGAGGTTGTTGGCGGCTTCGGAATCTTTGATGCCTTCGGTCAACACCACGATGACATAGGGCTGACTGTCCTTGGGGAACACGATAGCGGCATCGTGTTCAATCTCGGTGATCGAGCCGTCTTTGTTGGCGACTTTTGTTTCGGCTGGAAGCAACCGGGGGATTTTGTCGCGGAACGTTTGTGAAAAGAGAATTTCCAACATCTGGTCGCAGGCGGCCGGACTAACAACCTGTTTCCGTGCGATGGCTGCCATCACCAGCATAAGGTCGCGGGCATTGGTGACGTTATTTTTGCCGGCGCGATAAGCCTTGATGTCCTCTACGCCGCGCAGTACCTGAATATCTTGCGCGCCGATCTCCTTCATCGTGACCATTACCTTCTTGGCGCTAACCAATTCGATCAGAAGATTGGTAGCGAGGTTACTGCTCACCGTGATCATCTGGTAAGCCAAATCTGCGATCGTCATTTTCTGGCCGACGCGATAGTAAATGGACTCATCCGAGTCGTCGTCGATGTTCATCGCAAAGAGGCTGCCATCGACGATGCTTTTGAATTCATTACGAACCAGCAGCGAGTCCGTCAATTGAAATTTACCGGCCTCGGCTTGCTTGAATACCTCAATCATGACCGGCACCTTCATGGTGCTGGCCGCGTGCATCATGGCCTGTTCATTGATAAACAAGGTTTGACCGGATCCCAGATGGGTATACGCCACGGCAACGGTGGCGTCGGGATAGGCAGCGATTTCAGTGAGAATTCGTGATCGCAGATGGTCCATTTCTTTTGAAGTGCTTACGAGTAGTAAAAGAGCAGCCAGCAGTGTGTTCATTGCAGCTTCTCAATAATTTCCTGATGCTCGGGGAAGCGCCCGACTTTTTTCTTGGAAAAGATCAGGGCGCCGTCCCTGGTGATTTCAAATACGCCGCCCGACCCTTCAATCAAGGTGAC
>DASWHH010000463.1:0-3517 GCA_036398295.1 bacterium | reverse complement strand
TTTTGGCTGGACCCTTTCGGCGTTTTAGTCTAAGTTCGAGGGGATGAACTAGACGAATAAGCAGGGTGTCATTCAAGAACCGCAAATAGGATAGTGCACGCTGCCAGCCAATGTTCGCTGAAAGAGCATTCAGCAATTCATTCTTGAAAATAGCTTGAGAAGGAGCCTGACCAGTGTATCGACAACAGAGTCGAAAAACCTCCTCCAAGAGGTGTTGATCCCGTTTCTTTCCCTTTTCCCCGATCCGTAGGTCATGTTGAATGACTCGACTAATCACCGTCTCATTAAGATGGTCGGCGACTTCTTCCCAGGGTCGGTCTAGCCGGGTTTGAGCTACGGGATAACCGCCTCGTTCAGAAAAAGCGGCAAATGCTCTGTCTCTGAGCCCAAGGTGTTTTCTACCTTGCTTTTTTAGCGTCTCCCAGAAATCTTTTTGATTAAGGTTTTTCAGTCCATTGAAAGGAAGAAACGCGGGTATTTCTCCCCACTGATTTAGCGCGATGATCTCCCGCAGTAGCAACGTCCCTAATTCCAAAGTCGAAATACGCCCGGCAAGACTGTCGCGACCGTGCTCAATTCGTAATGCTGAACTGCAAGTCAATAACACACGAACGGCATTGTGATCCACCAATGCTTTCACCTGTGGCGCCCATATCAAATAACCAACGATGGAAAGAGGGCAAAGGAGGCATAGGATTTCCCTGCCACCAAGGATTGTTGTTAAACAACAGGTATTCCAATTCTGGCGACAGCCTTATTCCGAAAAGAGTGTCGTCGTTGGGGATTTTTTTTCAAGGTGGTTAACCTCTGAAAATCACACTTTCTCTTAAAAACAATCTCGATGACACAAACAAACTCAACCCCGCCAGAGCCACCAGCGAGAGATAGACTTCGATGAGCAATCCGGTTTTGATGGTGCCGGCGATGATCTCTTTGGTCGCCAGCGAAACGTTCAGGATAGGGATCAGCGCCGTGGTTGGGTTAAGTGTGATGCCCGGAATTAATCCAATCGCCACCGGCAGGATCACAATGATGTTCACCGGGGTGATGATGCTCTGCGCTTCTTTGAAAGTCTTGGCGAAAATCGATAGCGTCAGCAGCAGGCCGGCAAAAAAGATGGTCAACGGCAGCAGCAGCGACACTAGTAACAAAATAGATTTGATCTCCAAAATTCCCCAGATCACTTCCAAAATTTCCGGTGGAATTTCACCGGCCTGGCGAATGCCGATGTAAAGTCCGATGATGGAGATGAGCGCCGAGCTGATGCCGGTGAGTACCACCACCCCGAACTTACCCAGCAGGATTTCGATGCCCCGCACCGGCGCGGTCAAGAGCGTTTCAATGGTACCGCGCTCTTTTTCGCCGGCGGCGAGGTCAATGGCCGGGTACATGGAGCCGATAAAACAGAAGATCACAAAAATATAAGGCAGGAAGCCGCCGATGTTTTTGCCCAGTATCTCCTTCATGCTGGCGATGTCGATCTCCGTTAACCGAACCGCGTCGGTTGCGGATTCCTCGAGATTCAACCTGCGGAAGCGTTCACTCAATAATTGATTTTCAAAGTCGTCGACGAGCCGCGTCAGCCGCCGCTTGGTGATATCCTCGTCGTCGGTGGATTTAAAATAGAACTTAATCTCACCGGCGCGCAGGCTCTGTAACTGCTGGTCGAAATCTTCGGAGAAAACAAATGCCGCGTCGAGGCTGTCATTTCGGATGAAATTTTCCACGCTGTCCTCGGGCACGCTTGCGATCAAGCGTATGTCCTCGCCCGCCGAGATATTTTCTTGAAACTTCGTGTCGGGATTTCCAATCACCGCCACCCGCAGTTGCTTGGTGCGCGCTTTTTCCGCCTGCGATTTCGAAATCTTCGTGGTGAGCCCGATAATCACTGGAAAAATCAACAGCGGTACCACTACCATGGCGATGATAGTGCGCCGGTCGCGCAGGGTGTCGACCAACTCCTTTTTGAAGATGATGAACAGTCCGCTCATATTATGCTCCCTCCACGATTCGGATAAACTCGTCTTCCAACGATTTTGTTTTCATACCATCCGCAAACGCCTTGTAGGTCCCACTGTAGCACAACTTCCCTTTGTGAATGATGGCGAGATCGTCGCTCAACAGGCTCACCTCGCCCATGATGTGAGTTGAGAATATAATTGTTTTGCCTTTGGCGCGAAAATCGCGCACCAGCTCGATGATGCTGCGAGCGGAGATGACATCCAGGCCCGCGGTCGGTTCGTCGAAGATCACCACTTCCGGGTCGTGGATGATTGTGCGAACAATGGAAACCTTCTGTCTCATACCGGTGGAAAGCTTGCTGATCCGGCGGCTGGCAAATTCGTTCATACCCAATCGCGAAAAGAGTTCGTCACGGCGTTTGGTAAAAACACTCTTCTCAACGCCATGTAAATCGGCGTAATATTTGACCAGCTCAATCGGCGTCAAGCGATCATACAATCCGGTGGTACCGGTGAGAAACCCGATACATCGACGTACCTCCAGCGCCTGTTTCACGACATCATTTCCGCACACGCGGATGGTGCCGGCTGTCGGTTTGAGCATGGTGCCGATCAGTCGCAGGGCGGTCGTCTTGCCGGCGCCATTTGGACCCAGCAGTGAAAAAACTCGCCCGGGTTGGCAGGTGAAATTGATTCCGCTCAGCGCCTCAATTGTGCCAGCGGTGGATGTTTTGCCCATCTCTTTTTTTTGCTGGCGCGTCAGCTTAAATTGCTTGCGCAGATCTTGGACTTCGATCATATTTTTCCCCTTCGCATTTTTATTACCACGGAATTTTCACGGATGACCACGGAGAAAGTCAAGTGGGCAAAAGCAATTAAACACCGAAAGACACCGAATATCACTGAAATTCTTTAGAAAGACGCCATTTGTTCATCATCTATTTTCGGTGTTTTCAGTGTCATTCGGTGTTTAATTGCCTCGTGTATTCATAGGAACTGCACGGCCTTGCTGCAATAATCCCATCCGTGGTTAACTGCTTTTCTAGTTTACCACGGCCGGTTCTGACGATGTTTTTTTTCGCAAATGCAAATTAAACCAGGCGATGATGCGCTCGCCAACATCCTGGATGAATTTCGGTTCGCGAACGCCGTGCGGGGTACGCGGATAAACCACCATCTCCGTCGGACAATCCTGGCGCCTCAGGGCGTTGTACAGCTCCTGTCCTTGCGACAACGGCACCCGCACATCTTCCTCCCCGTGAATGATTTGAGTGGGAATATTCACTCCCTTGATGTTGAACATCGCCGAATGTTTCATGTAAGTTTCGAGCTTGTCCCACGGTTCGCCGCCAAAATAGTCGGGGAGGAAGCCCGGTATATCGGCGGTACCGGTGAAGCTCATCAAATTGGTGACGCCGGCGCCCACACTGGCAACCTGGAACTGGCTGGATTTGGTGATGATGAAGGACGTCATGAAACCGCCGTAGCTCCAACCCATGACGCACAGGCTGTCGGGATGCGCGAGCCCCATGCCGGTGACTTTGTTTACGCCGGCG
>DASWHH010000462.1:0-1730 GCA_036398295.1 bacterium | reverse complement strand
GATTGGGAACCGGATAAAGCGGGCGCTCGCGCTCGCTTTTCGGCGGCTTGATTTTCGAAAAATGTTTTTGGATCAATTTCTCGATTGCGGTTTTGCTGAAATCGCCGACCGCCACCACGGCCATCAAATCGGGACGATACCAATCCTGGTAAAACCGGGTGAACGCCTCTCTTGGCGCGGTTTCCAGGATTTCTTTTTTGCCAATGGGCAGACGCTGCGCGTAGCGGGAGTCGTGAAACAAGACTGGCAGCTGTTTGTCTAATATGCGGGCGTCGGCGCCGCGGCCCAGCCGCCATTCTTCCACCACTACACCGCGTTCCTTCTCGATTTCGGCTGGATCCAGCGTTACGTTGTGCGCCCATTCCTCCAGGATTTGGAACGCTTTTTCGAGGATGGCGGCGCTGTCGGTGGGCACCTGCAGCATGTAGACGGTTTCGTCGAAACTGGTGTAAGCGTTGATGTCCGGCCCGAAGCGCATGCCAATGGATTCGAGGTAATCAACGATTTCCTGTTTGGCGAAATTTCTGGTACCGTTGAACGCCATGTGCTCCAAGAAGTGGGCGAGACCTTGCTGGTCATCGTCCTCCAAAACTGCGCCGGCGTTTACCGCCAGCCGCAGCTCGGCGCGCTTCTCCGGTTTATGATTTTCGCGAATGTAATAGGTGAGACCGTTCTTGAGTTTGCCGGTGGTGATCTTTTGGTCAAGTGGCAGCGGGCGTTTCAGATCCAGCGCTACATCTTTTGACTGGCTTTGTACAGGATTCGTGTTAAGGTGAAAAATGACGATAGTGAAAAGATAAAAAAATGTCTTCATCGCCGTTCCTTTTGAATTGTCTGATGTGATGTGAATTGAATCTTTGTACGCATGAACGCGCGAGTTGTTTAACCGCGACGAACGCGGTGCAGCCAGGGCCGGCGAGACTCATTCAAAAATAATTCATAATAGCGAGCTTGCGTTCAGCATAGCGATCTTTGCGGTTCAACTGCCTATTTAAAAAAGTATCTGATACCAATGGCCGCGCCGATGGTGAAGTCCGTGCTCGGTACCAACTCCAGGATTGGCACCACTTCAATGAAGACATCCAATGTCACGTTTTCGAAATGATAGGCCAGTCCCGCCGGCACGCGCGCCCCCAGTCGCGCCTCGTCGTCGTTGGCGGGAGCATCCTCGTCTTTGAGTTTGATGCGGCCGCCGATCCCATAATAGAACGGCAGCGTACCTTTCTCCACTCTGATCAAACGAAAGTTATGTTTGAGATAATCGGCGTGAATAGTGAACGAGTTGTAGCGTTCGAACGACCAGGCGACGGCGAAATCTAATGCGCTGGATGGGCTTAGCCAGTTTTTGAGGCTGATGCCGGTGGGTTCGCCGAGTATGATGCCAATGCCGAAGCCCCGATTTTGGGCGGCGGCAAAGTTGGGAAGCAAAAGAAGTACCGTGAGCAGCCATCTTTTGGACATCATGGCAAGCTCTAAATTTTCGTTTGCAAATTCTTTATTAATTTCATAATTTTACGGGCGATAGAAAACACGAAACGAATATAAATTGGCAATGATAGAATGTCAACAAAAAAGACAACTAGAAATCCGGTTGGAAAATCCAAAAAGATTAGCATGTCATTCCTGCGTATGCAGGAATCTCCCGGGTTCCCGCACAGAAGCAGGGGATTCCGGCACAAGGCCGGAATGACAGGCCATTTTCCGACCGGATTTCTAGGTTATGAGTTGCT
>DASWHH010000461.1:0-2579 GCA_036398295.1 bacterium | reverse complement strand
GCGCGGGATTGTTGTTGGTGCAAATGGCGAAGCTCGCGGGCGCGTTCGTCATCGGAACGGTATCCACGCAAGCCAAAGCCAAATTGGCGAGAGAGGCCGGTGCGGACGAAGTCATTCTTTATACGGAAAAGGACTTTGAGGCAGAGGTGATGAAGCTGACCAACGGCAAGGGTGTGCACGTGGTGTATGATTCCGTCGGTCAGGCCACGTTTTTGAAAGGACTGAATTGCATTTCGCGGCGGGGGATGATGGTGCTGTTCGGACAATCGAGCGGCCCGGTTGAAAAAATCGACCCGGCGATTTTAAACGCGAAAGGCTCGCTATTTTTGACTCGGCCCACGCTTTTTCACTATATTGCCGACCGCGCAGAATTGACCCAGCGCGCCAACGAAGTTTTTGGATGGATTAAAGAGGGGAAGATCAAGCTGCGGATTGACAAAACGTTTTCTTTGAAAGAATCGGCTGAGGCCCACAGTTATCTCGAAAGCAGGAAATCAACGGGGAAGATTCTACTGACGCCAAATCCGTAAGTCGATTTCAAAAACCTGTCCGGTTCAACATTTCTTCATTTCATGAAGATCAATTTGTCCCAGGTGTAAGACTCGTCTACTCGAAGTCGGTACACGTACTCCTGACCCAACTCCTTCACGGGCAGACTTTTTTCCATTCCAGCTCGTTTTGTATGAATCACTGGGAAATAACCTTCGATCAGTGTCTTAATCCTTCTACCGCATTTCAATCTCGGGCGAAATCACCAGCATCAAGCAGCCGTTTTCGGTGGAGGTGACGCTGTGGGTGCTGCCGCCCTCGGCGCGATGGTAATCGCCGGCACTCAACGGCACCCCCTGGGATATGCAATCGCCTTCAATCATGAACAGCTCCTCAGTGCCCTCGTGGCGGTGACTGAATAATTGGCTACCGGGTGACATTCGCAAAAGCATGGTGGTGCGGCCGTGCTGGGTGTCGGCAAAAAGGATTTTGGTGGTGACGCCGGGGGCAAGGGTTTGCCACTGGCCTTCATGAGAACGGACAAAATGAAATGGCAGGTGTGATATCTGCGTCCCTGCGGTTGAACCTGCCTGCAAAGCCTGCTGAAGGATTTTCTTCTTCAATTCCGTTGGGGGCGCAACTGGTTCCGCCGGCAACCCCAGTGCCGTGATCACCCGGTTCAACCCGGCCATTTTGGCCGTGCACTCGTCGCAGCCGGATTGCAGGTGGGTTTCCAACTGCCGGCGTTCATCCTCGTCCAGTGCACCGAGCGCGTAGGCTTCACAAAGTTGTTGTAGGTGTACGTGTTCCATTGATATGGCGGACCTTTAGGAAGCCGTCACATTTAGTTTTAAGGCATTACGCAGCGCCTGCATTCCAAGGTGTAGGCTCGACGGCATGTCTCGCCGAGATTGTCGGGTCGATGCCCATGGATCCATCACTCCAGTAATCCCCCTGGCAATCATGCTAGCTCACTGTCTATGGAAGAGATGGGCGCTAAGATCTCGCTTATAGGCTAAATGGTTCCCAGCAAGTACATATCGCCCTGTGGCGTTGGGACGCCGCCCTTCTTCTCCAACGTCACCGCAAATGCGCTCACATTTTGATCATCGGTGATATCGAAAGTCGATAAACCCACGCCTTCTTCATTAATGGCAAACACTCCGGCATCGACCGGCTTGCCCCCGCGAATGATCCACAATTGGTAATCTTTGTCGGAAGCAGGTGTGGGTAAATTGCGGGCAACGAATAACGCCTTCTTTTCACTTTCGCTCCAAAATACATTTGCTTCCGCGTCCGGCGCCGCCTCCAGACCACGAAGCTGCACCAGCTGAACACGCGCCGATCGTACCACGTTTAGGATACGTTCCTTTTCCTGCAATTGCAGTTGTAGATCGTTCACCACTTGTTCATTGATCTGAACCTGCGTTCGCAACTCCCCGAGCTGATTTTCCAATTGCGAGATTTGGCGCGTGAAAATGAAAATCAACGCAACCGAAGCTACCGCCAGCGCCGCACTCACCCCAATCCACAGGCGTCGCGACTTTTCCAGCGCGTTGACAGCAACGTTCTGCAAACTTTCTTTGACGACCCGAACTGGTGATGCATCTGGTTGAATCTGCGACAGGATGCGGTTTTTTAAATATACCGGCGGAATCTTCTCTTCGACCGTGGCGACTAACAGGGTGGCGACATCCAGCATCTCCGCCTTGACGCGATCGCACTCCGGACAACCTTTTTTCAGATGGCCCTCGAGCTGGCGTTTCTCTTCCTCATCGAGAGCGCCTATACAATAAGCAGCGATCAGATTTTTCAGTTCACTATGTTCCATGGTGCCTGACAATCAGTTCATGTCCTTCAATAGTTCTGACAGCTTTTGCATGCCGAGTCGAATTCGGGTTTTGATCGTTCCCAGCGGAATGTTCAATTTCTCAGAAATTTCAGATTGCGACAATCCACCGAAGAAGGCCAAATCGATGGGCGTTCTCTGCTCACTGGGCAAGCTGTCCAGTGCTGCGGCGATTCGCGTTAGTGTATCTTTAGAATGTACGATTGCAAACGGGGATTCAGATTCATCGAAGGATGGGAGG
>DASWHH010000460.1:0-3592 GCA_036398295.1 bacterium | reverse complement strand
GGGTTTTTCACCGGAATTCACACAGGGCGCTTACCGAATTGGCGATTCCGTCACCAACGTCATTTCGCCGATGATGACTTATTTTGCGTTGATCATCGCCTTTGTGCAACGCTACAAAAAACGCCGGCATTGGCACCGTTGTGGCAACCATGCTGCCGTTCACCTTCTTTTTTCTGCTTTCCTGGAGCTTTCTTCTCGTTATCTGGATTCTGTTAGACCTGCCGCTTGGGCCGGGCGCGGAGATGTATTTGAAGGAGTGATTCCTGAATCAGGATTTTTGGGCCCGTAGCCTTTGTAGTTCTTCCGGATAGGTCTGGTTATCCGGGCTGAGCTTGATCGCATTCAACAGGCTTTCTTCAGCGGCTTTTGTATTTCCGAGATCGCTATAGATGAGGTACATATTATGATGGAGGACAGAATCATCCGGGTTCAGTTCCACTGCCTTTTTGTAATCTGCCAGCGCCTCCTGCAACTTCCCCTGGCTGTCGAATTCCACTCCACGGTCGTTGAATGCCAGCCCCAGCAGCTTGTGGTATGAGGTATCGCCGGGGTCGGTTTTTGTCGCCAGCTCAATCGCGGTTTCGAACTGTTTGATGGCAGCATCGTAATTCCTGAGCCTGCGATACATATTGCCGATGCGGCTATAGTAAGCCGGCTTGGGGTTGATGGCGATGGCTTTCTGGTAGTGTGCGATGGACTTAAGATACTTTCCCAGTTCGCCGAGGGCATTCCCCAAACCTTCGTACGACAGATCGTCGTCTGGCTTGATTTGTAGCGCACGGTGGTAGTATGCCATCGCTTTCTGCGCTTGCTTCATGGCGTTTAAAGCGTCGCCAATATTGGCATGGTAAATCGCGTTTTGCGAATTCACGGCGATGGCTTTCTCATAACACTCGATGGCCTTCTCATTTTCTCCTTTCGAATAATACGACACCCCGAGACTGTTGAGCACGATATCATCATCTGGCATCAGGGCGAGGGCCTGAGTGTAGCACGCGATGGCCGGTTCCCACTGGCGCAGCCCGCGGTAGACATCGCCGAGATTGGCCGAGTAGATGTGGTAATTGGGATTGGCGGCGATGGCTTTGGTGTAGTGCTCGATAGCAAGGTCGTGCTGCTTTAGCGAATAATAAGCGATGCCGAGGCCATTGTTGACAATGGCGTCATTGGGGTTCAGCTTGGCTGCGCGAGTGTAGAATTCGATGGCTTCATTCCACATTCCCTGGGAGCGATAAACATCGCCGATACTGGCAATGGATAGGAAATCCTCGGGATTTTTGTCGAGCGCCTTTTGATACCACTTGCTGGCTTCCGGCCAATTGCGCAGCTTGTTGTAGGCATCACCAATGTTGGCATAATAGACGAACTCGTCTGCGCTGAGGGCAATGGCATTCTGATAATATTGAATGGCGATGTCGAACTCGCCGTTGGAATAGTGCGCCACGCCTAAACTATTGAGTGTACCGGCGTTGTTTGGATCCAGGTTCAGTGACTCGTGATAGTAATCAATAGCTTCGGACCAATTCCGCAAGCTGCGATAACAGTCGGCCATGTTTTTGTAGTAAATAGCGGCCGGCTTAATTTTAACCGCTTTGAGGTAAAAGCCAATCGCCTGCTCTTGCTCATTCATCCACGAATGCACTACGCCAATGCTGTTGTTCAGCCAGTCGCTGTTGGGGTTGATGGCGAGCGCCTTTTGATAGTTCTCCAGGGCGGCGTCCCAATTTTTGATCTGCCGGCTGGCGTCGCCGATGTTGGAATAATAAACCCACTGTTCGGGTTTGAACTTCAACGCTTTCTGGTACTGCTCGATAGCCTTCTCAAATTCGCCGCGATCAAAATAGAAGTTTCCGAGATCGTTGTATGCGCGATCATCCGTAGGATGTTCTTTTATGGCGTCCAACAATTTTTTCGCAGCATCGTCTTTCGAATTCTTTGCCATATTGCCTTATGGCTCCTCTCTTGAATTTCCTAATTTGGGCGAATAGGTTCGTCCGGGGCTCTTGAAGTAAGCTTTAGCCGGCTTTGTTGCACGGCACGCAAGCGCGCCCGCTCAAGACTTATTGCCATGGTGTAGATTTCGGCGGCGGTGGCATGTGGGTTAAACTCCACAGCCGCGGCAACGGCCGCTTCTATTTCTTCTGCGAGTTGAGCTTTGCTGTCCATGGTCTGGCTTCGATCATGTACAGTCGTAGCTGATGGTGTGGGTCGGGGCGAGTTGTCTCCTGTGAGCGCCGGGTTCTCCTGACAGCGCTGTCGAAAACGCCTGTAGATTGGATTGTGCTTGAAATCGTTGATGTTCTTTCGAATTTGAATCTGGAGTTCTCTTACTTTCTTCTCTTTGTCCGAGTTGTTGGGAATTAAGTCTAAGTATTTGATCTGATCGAGGTCGGTTCCCAACACGGCGCTGATCTCGTTGATTGCATCGCGTTCGATGGTTTCAAGGAGAGGATCTTCGGCCAATCGGTCCAGCAGGGCGCTCAGGTTGTTCGCATAAAAATCGAGGCTCTTCGAGCGCGAAATATAGCCTTCGTAAAACGATTCAAAATCTTCCAGCAAACTCATGTGGTCGAGTCCCTAGTAGCCTTTTAAGAAATCACGCGCCTGGTAGAGGTTTTTTCGAAGCAAGATCCCGAGATTCTTCTCCTGATCTTTGTCGGCGCGTGAGCCGGATAAGCGGGCGGTAAACCGCGCACCTGCCAAATCCCCGCAATTTTCCTGAATCGTTGCCGCTAACTGCTGCAACTGAAATCGCTTCGCATCCGGAACACCCAGGTCGCCGGCCCTGTCAATCAAAACCTCGAGCTGGCGTACGACGAGCATAGCCTGGTCTTCCACCGGCACTTGATCCTTTTCGCTCCACTTTTGAAAGAGGTCATTTGATATAATATCTGCGGGCAGGGGACTTTGCTTAAATTCAATCAGGTTGACTTTCTTACGCAGTTCTTCAACTTCGTCGGCTGTGACTTTGCCGGGGTCCTTCGCTTCCAGCTGCAGCTTTAAGTTCTCGATTTCCTTTTTCATAGCAGCAATTTCGGGTGTGGGCTTATTGCCAAATTTCTGCCGGATATAATCACTGATCTTTTCATCCACAAACCTGGCGACGGTTTTGGCCGTGGCGGTGGTGAGGATAATGCCCAGGGTCTCGATGAGCGGCATGGTCGTCTCCTTGACGGAAAATTTGAAAAATGATACATATTAATCCCTTGAATGTCAAGCGAAAAAAAGCCCCGTCCGCAACACTTGCGAACGGGGCTTCGGTAGTAGGCAGTAGCCAGTAGGCAGTTGGCATGGTATAAAGGCTTTGCTAATTGCCTACTGTCAACTGCTTACTCCAAATTGCCGGCACTTCACTGACGCCAGAAATCTACTCTACAAACACCTCAGCCACGGGCAGAATAGCTACCTTGTCCGGTCTGAAGTCGAGCTTAAAGTCCTGGATTATTTTATCCTCTTCCAGCAACTCTGCCGGCTTCTCCGCTTGATAAGTTATGGGCGAAGTAGTGTTATTGATGAGCCGGTTTTTGAGGTCTTCGGCGTCTTTGGTGACGAAGACAAACTTCACGTTTTTATCTTGCAGGTGCTTTTTGAT